>CAVAJA010000001.1:0-7496 GCA_963588615.1 Lachnospiraceae bacterium
ATGACTTTTTGTGGCGGATCGTAAAGGAAGTCCCGGCAAAGGGAGAAATCGCTATTTTCAACCGTTCTCAATATGAGGATGTGCTGATCGGGAAAGTGAAAAAGCTTTATACCCGCCAGGCACATGCAGATCGGATTGAGGAGGACAGCATCATCCGGAATCGGTACAAGGACATTCGGAATTTTGAAAAATACCTGTACCGCAACAGCATTCGCACCGTGAAGATTTTCCTGCACGTCTCCAAGGAGGAGCAGGCAAGGCGTTTCCTCTCCCGCATTGAAGAACCGGAGAAAAACTGGAAGTTTTCCACGAGTGACTGGGAGGAGAGAGGATACTGGGAGGCGTATCAGGAGGCCTTTGAGGATGCGGTCAACAAGACGGCGACAGAGGATTCTCCCTGGTACGTGGTGCCGGCCGATCACAAGTGGTATATGCGCTACGTGGTCAGCGAGATCCTGCGCGCAAATCTTGAGGATATGAAACCGGAATATCCGGAAGTGACGAGGGAGCGCCTTGCTCAGTTTGAGACGCTGAAGGAGTCCATTGAGGAGGAATTGCAGACAGTTCACAATAAATAGTCATAAAAATAATCACAAAAGGCACAATATTTAATAAACTCTCCTTTAAAAAACGACAAATTATTGATTATTAAGAAAAGGGAATCTAAAATAACAGCGTTTGCGGGTCATATTGACTTAGTGGGCGCGATCTGAAGACGTGAAGGCGGGTTCTCTTCCATCGTGAAGAAACGATGCAAAGCGGCTGACAGAGCGCCGCGAAGGGAGGAGAGAAAATGCGTTTGCGAAATGCGGGAAGAAGTGCCGGCAGGAGCATTCTGGGAGTGCTGCTTGTCATGGTCTTGTTCCTCAGTACGGTGATTCCGTCCTATGCGGAAGAGGCGGGAACCGGAAACGAGACTGCGACTGTCGAAGAAACGGGGACGGAGAACGAGACTGCGACTGTCAAAGAGACGGGGACAGAGAACGAGACTGCGGCTGTCGAAGAGACGGGGACAGAGAACGAGACTGCGGCTGTCGAGGAGACAAAGACAGAGAACAAGACTGCGGCTGTCGGGGAAACGGAGACGAAAGAAGGAAGCTCCGAGGAGAATCTCCAGACGGCGTCGTCCGGAGATGATTCGAAAAAGGCGGCAGGCGGAAGCTCGGTTCCGGAGGGAAAGGCGGTTCTGAACGGAACCATTTATGATACGGTGGAAGACGCGGTGAAGGCTGCTGCGTCAACGGGTTCCGATGATCCGGATGTGATCTATCTCGGAAAGGGCGAATACACGCTGTATGGTGTGTCCAGTGAGGGCACGACCAAGGGAAAGAGCCTTAAGTTTGTAGGTCAGGGCACGGGGGAGACATCCTGGCAGATCGGACCCGAGGACATTCCGGCGGGAACTGACCCCTGTGAAGGCAAATGCGGCGATTACAGCTTTGAGAAGAGCAGCAGGGTCATTTTTGAAAATATGACCCTGAATACGGATCTGCAGGACAATGGCAAAGGCTGGGATTGCTGCGGTTTTGTTCGAATTGACAACACCGAGGTAATTGACTGCGTTGTCACCGGCAGAACCCACTATTGGGGTTATGAGTCTGCAGTATTCAAGAACACGACGTTCAACTGCCCGCAGGGTGATTATGCGTTATGGACCTACTGTTCGCCGACGATAACCTTTGATCACTGCACCTTCAACTCCAGCGGAAAGATGATCAATGTCTACACAGATTACAGTGCAGACAAAATGGACATCACGGTCAATTACATCAGCTGCACGGTGAACAACACGGAGCAGAACAAGCCGGTTCTGAAGATCAATGACAAAAACAGAACGAACGGGTATAAGTTCCGCATCAATATCTCCGGGGACAACGTGGTCAACGGCGTAGCCGCGAATAAAATCACCTGTGCAAGGCTGTTCGGTTTTGATGAGGAAGGGGAGAATGCCGGCAATACCGAGGTGCGGATCGATGACACATTGGTATGGCAGAACGGCAAGCGCGTCGGAGGACATGAGCAGGACATCGAGGGCGAAGGTTCCTACAAGGATGGAACCGCAGAAGGAAGCAGCCTTCAGTACACCGATGGCTATAAGGATGATGCATACAAGGTAGAGTATAAGATCAACGGAGCGTGGGTCGACAAGAGTGCGGCCCAAAACGACGGCTGGGTTGACGGTGAACGCACGGTCCGCAAGACCTGTGAGTATTGCGGATACAAGACGGAATACACAGAATATGAGACAGAACCGGAACCGGAGAAAAAGGAATGGGATCATTCCAAGTCCAAGACGGCGACAGAGCTGACCAAACAGAAGGACGGATCCTATACGTCTGAGATCGCACTGTCCATTCCTTCTGAGGAGGAGTCCCTTGCAAGCGATATCGTCTTTGCTATTGACGATTCTCAGTGCGGCAAGGAGGCGTCAGAGGCAGCGCAGGAGATGGTGGCCGATCTCGTAGGTCAGATGAGGGACACAAAGGCCAAGATCAAGGTAGGCGTCGTCATCTTCGGCGGCACAGCAATTCAGGCTTTCCCGCTGCAGGAAATTGCGGACGAGGAGGATATTGCCGCACTGAACGAAGCGATGAGCGAGGCAGCCAGTGAGAATCTGAATCTGCATGGCTCCAACATTCAGTCCGGTCTGATTGAGGCAGACAACATGCTGTCCGCGGACAAGAAGGTAAAGGACGAGCGCAAATATCTGGTTCTGATCTCGGATGGACATACCTATCAGTTTTCCAAGGAAGGCGATTATACCACGCAGTATTTCGGCGAGGACAGGAAGTGCCTGACAACCTACGGAATCTATAATGATAACGATCTGTACAGTTATGCCTACGGCATTTCCTATACCATTCATTCCTTGCATGATCAGTATTACACGGGGGACTATGACGAAGACGGGACGTACCACGAGTGGGGCGGAAGCTATCTGACGGATGACCGGTATCTGGACGAAAAAGGAAACCCCAGTAACGAATACGAAATGCCCTATGGTACCTGGGCACAGTATTATGCACACATCAAGAGTGTCGTGAAAAAGGACAACGGTGCGTATGATACGGCGCTGAAATACGAAGACGGCAATTATGCAAATCAGTGCATTGGAGCCAACAAGGCGGATCGTGCGCAGATCGCCGCAGACCTTGGAATCAATTTCATTTCCTGCGGTCTGGAGGATGGAACAGACACGGCCCTGCAGCATGCCAGCGGAGTCGATCGTTCTGTCTATGAGGCGTACAATAAATATGCGTCGATGGCAGAGAAATATCATTGCTATCCTGTCTATGTGACCCGCGACAAGGAGGACGCAGCGAGAACGGAGCAGGACTACGGCTATCAGCTGATGGCAGCGTTGGATCAGCTGAGCGGCGCCGGGACGGTGAAGTTCTGCGGGCAGGGAGAAACCCCTGAGGTTGCAAATATTTTCGGGCAGATCCAGAACGACATCTACTATGCAGTGGATGCAGGCTCATCCGTAGAAGATGCCATGGGCTATAAGGAAGGCGAGTACAATTTCGATCTCGTCAATGATGCAGCTGCCCTGAAGCTCAAAGTAGGAACGAAGAAACTGACAGCCGTGAGCATTTCAACGAGCGATGAGCAGGATGTGTATGGATTCGGCGAAAAGCTGACGAATGGAACATATCCTTACGTTCTGACCTATACAAAGGCGACGGACGAAAATGAGAAATTCGTTCTGACCTTTAACGTTCCGGTATCGAATTTCAACCGGGTAGAGCTTAGCTATTCTGTGAAGCTGGTCAGTGCGGTGACGAAGGCCGGAACCTACGGACAGTACGACAAAGACGGCAGCAAGGGATATGACGGCTGGTACACCAACAATTATGCGGTTCTGAAGCCGGTTGACAGCGATGGAACGGCCCTGGAGGCGGAATATTTTGCAAAGCCTACTGTATCCTATACGGCAGAGGAGACGGAAGGCAATGCAGGAAGCACCACGCAGGGTACGGTGGATGGCACGGAGAACAAGACAGAGCAGGCCGAGCCGATTGTCAATACAACGAACGTTGCGGTCGGGAAGGTCTGGCAGGATGGCGAGAATCAGGACGGAATTCGTCCTTCCAGTGTCACCGTACAGCTCTACCGCAACGGTGAGGCTTACGGAGATCCGGTGACGCTGAGTGATGCGAACTCCTGGTGGTATCGCTGGGATCATCTGGACGCGGAGTCCAGCTGGACGGTGGATGAGCTGAACGTGGCAGAGGGCTACACGAAGTCCTTCACCAAGAACGCCGTCAATGCATGGGTTATTGTGAACACGCATGCACCGCAGACGCAGGCGGCGGTGACGACCGATACAGCCGCTGCAGCGGGGCAGAGTCAGAACCCGACCGGGCGCGGTGCGGGTACCGGCGACGAGGGCAATCTGATGATGTGGCTGGTTCTGATGCTGGCATCCGGAGCCCTTGCGGCAGGTGTTGTCATTTACCGCAGACGCGGCAGATGCTGAAAATGAATGTACGCTGAACAAAAAACATAACGAACGATAAAAGCCGCTCATGGAGGTCAAGATGACCTTCATGAGCGTTTTTTTATTATCAGGATAAATTCTGTTGTAACGATCCCGGCCTTTTCACGTATACATATGCAGCAAGACGATTACATCAAAATTTACAGACAAAAAAAGTGATAAGGATACAGCCCACAGGGCGGGGAGGCAATGATGAGAAAGAACAACAGAAAAGGAAACAGAAATTTTGCAAGAGCAATCAGCGCATCCATGGCAGCGATTTCGCTGATGACAGCAGCACAGTTCATCGGTGCAGTACCGGTATATGCGGCGGAAGCGGATGATGAGTATTACATGGATGATTACGATGATTACGAGGATGACGGGTGGTACGGTCACGAGCACTGCGATGATTACGAGGGCGGATACTCGTACGACATCTACTATGATGCCGATGCAGAGGATGAGGTCATCGTCGTTGAGCCGGCTTCACCTGAGATTTACAATTCCAATTATTACCCGGGCGACTATGTATGCAACCATGCACCGTATCCCGTGACGCTCTGCTTTAAGGGCTCCAACGGACAGACCTACGTGCAGACCCTTGAAGGCGGCGGCTCCTTCCTGGTACAGAGAGATTTCGGTTCCGGCATTGCAACAAAGGACTGGTGGAACTGCAGCGGAGCAGAGACGCAAAGCTACTACACCTTCACAGCCAACACACCGGATGTGCCTCAGAAACAGGAAGAGAAAAAACAGGAGAAAAAGCAGGAGCAGTCCCAGCACGTCTGCAACATGGAATGGGTAACCGTAAAAGAGGCGACTAAGACCTCCGACGGATTGGAGCAGTACCGCTGCAAGGACTGCGGCAGAGTCGAGATGGAGGTTCCGATCAATGCAGCTACCACATACATCAAGGAGCTGTACAGCGCAATCGACAAGGCACCTGCAAACGGAACCGTCGTGTACAATGCAGAGAATTATTACACAATCTCCAAATACGTGCTGCAGAAGATGGCGCAGAGAAATGATGTGACGGTTGCCATCCAGTTCAATTACAAAAACGTGCCGTACACAATCGTATTTCCGGCAAAAACGGATTACACCAAGCTGCTGCAGTCGAAGGATCAGTTCTTCGGATTCATGGGACTGAACGGATACAACGGAATTGCGGTTGCAAAGCGCTGAACGGCGCCGCAGGCCATGCGGGATGAAAGGAAAAATATCAAAAGAGAATAGAAATATCAGAGAACCTGCAGGGGCAGGGTCATAAGTGAGAAGGCTGCAGACCGGCGAAACATCCGGGCTGCAGCCTTCTTACTTGTTTTTTTGGTTACGGTTTGCTCCAGTGGTGCTGACAGCAGGACATTCCATATGAAATATCCGGCTGTTCGATCACATATTTGCTTAATTTATCGGAAGGTAGTATATACCTTTATAGTGCAGAATTAAAAACAGAAAAGGGGTACCGTATGCACAATAACATCAATGAATGGGACCGGATGGTATCCGGGAAACTCTACAACGCGGACAGTCCGGATATTGCCGAACAGCACGCACAGGGTTTTGCGCAGTGCGAGAGATTCAATCAGATTTCGGTGACGAAGTCGGAGGAGAAGCAGGCGGCACTGGAAGCGCTGATTCCTTCTGCAAAGGGAAAAGATCTGGGAGTTTTCGCGCCCTTCTACTGCGAGTACGGGGTGAATATTCACGTCGGGAAAAACTGCTTTGTAAATTTCCACGCAACGTTTCTGGATGTGGCGCCGATCACGCTGGGCGATAAGGTGTGGATTGGTGCGAATGTGACGATTGCCACTCCGATGCATCCGCTTCTGGCACGGGAGAGAACCTGCCTGGAATACCCTGACGGACACCATGATCTGGAGTATGCAGCTCCTGTCACCATCGGGGATGGCTGCTGGATCTGTTCCGGTGCGACAATCTGCGGCGGCGTCACCATAGGAGAGAACACGGTTGTGGCAGCCGGAGCAGTGGTGACGAAGGACATGCCGGCCAACTGTCTGGTGGGCGGCGTTCCGGCGAGGGTCATCCGTCCGCTGGAGGAAGAGGACCAGATGAATCCCTGGGAGTCGTACGAGAAGAACGAGCTGCCGATGTCGGAGCGCGACCGCAGAAAGGCGTAGGAAAACGCTTTGTTCACTCCTGCATGCCGCTCGAGCGCAGGGGCTCCAGCTTATTCTTTGTGAGAAGCTCGTTGAGCTCAAGGACATTTCCGGGGCGCGTGTTGAAGCAGACCATCAGAAAGGCATCCCTGGGATCTCTGGCGTAGAGCGTGTTCATGCGGTACAGGCGCAGAGCCTGCTGCGTCTCCGAAAGGGTGAATTCCGCCGCATAGCAGATGCGGAGAATGACATCGCGCTGGCGCGTGACCTTTTCTTCCGTCAGCAGCTTGTATCCATAGCGAAGGGAAATGTCCGCACGCAGGAGAACATCCTGTTTTTTCAATTGTTTCTCATGGAGCTTTTCGCGCATGAACTGCGTGAAGGTCTGCCGGTCCTGCATCAGGTCCTCACGGTTTGATGTAAGATAGGCCTCCATATCGGATGGATGGGTTTTGCAGAGCATCTGCTCCAGATCGCTGGTTTTCTGAGTGAACATAGGACTCCTTTTTGAAATCGTCAGGTGTGGAATAAATACCCTTTTTGTTGTATCAGGCGGCAAAGCGCATGTATGATTCTCTTTCTGCAATTTCATATTACCGCAAGATTGCGGATTTGAACCGGGAACATGGCGTAGCTCTCGTGCAGCATGCGGAAGGAGGCGTGATTTATGTCCGCAAGGACATGCAGGTCTATAACCGCAGCGTTTACGAACAGCTGTATGCGCATCCGGTTAAGGGAATCCCGCGCATCTATGCGATGCATGAGGATGCCGAAAAGGGGATGCTGACCGTCATTGAGGAATATGTTGCCGGAGACACCCTCGAAAATGTGATCCTTCAGAGCGGCCCGATGACGCCGGGGCAGGCCATCGGATGCTGTATGCAGCTGTGTGA
>CAVAJA010000002.1:0-6554 GCA_963588615.1 Lachnospiraceae bacterium
ACCTTCCGGATCTGAAATACCACTCCGAGTCTCTGGCAGCTTCCTATTCCCATGCCCCCAACTACCCCGAGATCGCACGCGCCGCCATTGCTGAAATGGTCCGGCAGTGCCCGGAGCCTCTTTT
The DNA here is from genome assembly GCA_963588615.1 of Lachnospiraceae bacterium. Taxonomy (GTDB): domain Bacteria; phylum Bacillota; class Clostridia; order Lachnospirales; family Lachnospiraceae; genus CAG-791. The sequence goes on from CAVAJA010000002.1 coordinate 125, forward strand.
TGCGGACGGTTCGCATTCTCTGGATGACAGCGACGAAACTCCACTGATGAAGCGCGGCGTTATTGTACGCCACATGGTCATGCCCGGCCATGCGGCGGACTCCAAAGCAGTAATCCAAGAACTGTATCAGACCTACGGAGATCATATTTTTCTCAGCATCCTGAATCAGTACACTCCTATGCCGCAGTGCAAGGATGATCCGCTGCTCTCCCGTCCGGTAACAAAAAAAGAGTATGACGAAGTCGTTGACTTCGCCATATCTCTTGGTGTTCAGAATGGTTTTCTGCAGGAGGGCGGCACCATTTCCCAGAGCTTCATTCCCACGTGGGACGGAACCGGTCTCACCGAATTTTCTCAATAATCCTTTGCATCCAGATATTTCAGATAATTAATTACCATCAGGGAAATCTTGAATCGCAGTGCATCATCAAAGACACGAATGTCCAGTCCCGTCTGCTTCTGCAGCTTCTCAATGCGATATACCAGCGTGTTCCGATGAATGAACAGCTGTCTGGACGTCTCCGAAACATTCAGATTGTTGTCAAAGAAGCAGTTGATCGTTGATAACGTCTCCGCATCCAGATCTCTTGGAATCTCCTCTCCGAATACCTCATGAATGAAGACATTGCACAGATTCGAGGGCAGCTGATAAATCAATCGCCCGATTCCAAGCTTGTTGTAGGAATTCACTCTCTTCTCCGCATTGAAAATCTTCCCAACATCCATTGCCATCCGCGCTTCTTTGTAGGAACGGGAGATGTTCTTCAGATCCGTAACAATCGAACCGTAGGAGGCGCGAACCTTCATCAGCGCCTCGGTATTCAGCATGTCCACAGCGACAGTCGCTGCCTCCTCCAGCTGATCATAAGCGTCTGCCGTATCCACCGCCTTGATGATAATAACGCTCTTCTCGTCCACCTCCGTGAGGTAGTCCCCGTTATGAGCTGTAAAAATACTGCCGAGGAGTTCACTTGCAGAAGCTTCCCCCTCCGAATCCAGTTCCACCAGAATAATAGCTCTCGGAACCTGATAATTGATGTGAAGCTTTCTCGCGCGGTTATGAATATCCACCAGCAGCAAATTATCCAGCAGGAGATTCTGGAAGAAATTGTTGCGGTCGTATTTTTCCTTATATGCAACCATGAGGTTCTGGATCTCACTGACCGCAATTCGTGCAATCATCAGAGTGTGATCACCATCACCGATGGCAGTCAGGACATACGCCGTGTCCTCTTCATCCCGAACCTTCAGAAGATAGCGGTTTCCCACAATCTGACTGTCCACAGAGGACTTTGCAAAACCGGATACCAGCTCCGCCGCGCCGGGCTCTGCGCCCTGTGTCATAGCGAACAATCCGCCGTTCACATCCTGCATGCAGAACTCAACCTTTGAAATTCCGGCCAATTCCTCCAGGCAATTTTTGATAATCTGAGAAGACAGCATATGTGTTCCTTCCTTTTCGTATACTTTGAACATCTGCAGGGTAATTTTACTCGTAGATTTTATAAAAAACAACTGATTTCACGTGTTTTTCACACAACCCGCCTGCACAAAGATCACTGTGCAGATGCCGGTTCGGCAGCAGGGCGGCAGAAAACGTCTGATCCGAAGTTCTGCATCTTTGAAAACAAATGAGGGGGATGTGCAGATGCACATCCCCCTCATCATAATCATCGTACTCTTCCGAATGGGACGAGAGACTAGTTGGTAATGGTCTTCTCTGTCTCCTTATCAAATACGTGAACCTTCTCGGTATCGATTGCGAACTTCACCTCTGTGCCGGGACGAGCGGTTGTCTTAGGATCCACACGAGCGGTAACAGGAGTCTCATTGATGTCGAAATACAGGAATACTTCAGCACCCAGAAGCTCGTACACATTAACCTTTGCATCAAAGATTGCAGTAGACTTTGCCAGATCATCCGGATCATCCGACATGTTCTCAGGACGGATACCCATAACTACAGTCTTTCCGTTGTAGCCGCCATCGATCAGAGCCTTGGACTTTGCAGCATTCAGCGGAACACTTACATCGCTGCCGATCTGAAGAACTGCCTGAGAGCCGTTTACCTTTACAACAGCATCCAGGAAGTTCATCTGCGGAGATCCCATGAAGCCTGCTACGAACAGGTTGCAGGGAAGGTCATACAGATGCTGAGGAGTATCTACCTGCTGAACAACACCGTCCTTCATAACGACGATTCTGGTTCCCAGAGTCATAGCCTCTGTCTGGTCATGTGTTACATAGATGATGGTGGTGCCCAGTCTCTGGTGCAGCTTTGCAATCTCAGCTCTCATCTGAACACGAAGCTTTGCATCCAGGTTGGAAAGAGGCTCGTCCATCAGGAATACCTTAGGGTTACGAACGATTGCACGTCCCATTGCAACACGCTGTCTCTGTCCACCGGAAAGAGCCTTCGGCTTGCGATCCAGCAGGTTGGTCAGATCCAGGATCTTTGCTGCATTGCGAACCATCTTATCGATCTCATCCTTCGGAACCTTGCGAAGCTTCAGACCGAATGCCATGTTATCATATACGGTCATATGAGGATACAGAGCGTAGTTCTGGAATACCATTGCGATATCGCGATCCTTCGGCTCTACATCGTTCATCACCTTTCCATCGATCTTAAGAGTACCGGAGGAAATATCTTCCAGTCCAGCGACCATACGAAGAGTCGTAGACTTACCGCATCCGGAAGGTCCTACGAAGATGATGAATTCCTTGTCCTCGATCTCCAGATTAAAGTCCTTAACTGCCTCAAAACCATTGGGATATCTCTTGTAGATGTGCTCTAAGCTAAGACTTGCCATTTCATTTCCTCCTAAATATTGCGGATCCCCCGCCTTGACGACTGCATTTAGTATATGAAAAAGCCGCCTGCCGCGCCATTGCCCAATTCCACAAAAAAAAGCGGGATTTGTAGGCAAGACTGCGACTTGGCGGCTTAGCGCTCAGAGCCTTTGGGCAATGTGTTTAATTTTACGCAGCATCTCTCAGCACATTGCTAATGCCTCATTTCTGTGTTCCAGAGGCTGCGCCACTGCAGTGATGCAAAGGTTTGCATTGTCTCCTACTCTTCTTTTCCAAGCTTCTCATTCAGATAGCGATAGGCGTCCTCTACCTCCTCATCGCTTTTCTCCTCCGTCAGTTCCTCCTCCTTTGGTTCGAACCGCGTGAAAGGCTTATTGACCAGAGCGCAGGTGAGATATCCAGGTGCCGTAAAGCCGAACAGGAGCATCAGCGGGAATAAAATCGGGATGAACAGCATCGAAACCGCCAGCAATGCAAAGGAAACCAGCCACACCGCGCCAATTCCCAACGTTCTCGGGAAGTGTGCAATGGCAAACAGCAGCGAATTCTTAATGGTTGTCTTCACCTTATTGATGAAATGACTCTGCAGCGGAAACACCCACTGCAGCAGGAAAAACAGCGTCACAGCAACCACCACAACCAGATATTTAATTACCTTCGGGAAGGTGTCCGGCGCCTGGCGGAACATCCAGAAATCCAATGCAAAGACCGCCAGAACTGCCAGCATCATCAGCCATTCCGCCGTAGCCTGCAGAAAATTCCCCTTGAACTCCCGGAAAAACGGCTTCACCACATAGCCTTCCTCTTTTCTCACCCATTTCAATTCTACATAGTACATGGATGACAATGCTGCTCCTGCAGTCACCACCGGTATGCATAAGAGCAGCACCAGAAGATTCAATATCATCATGTCCGCCAGACGGGACACCCCCTGCATCACCGGGTTATCAAGGTTAAACAATCTTCCCATTCCACATTCCTCGCCTTCTGATTTTAGAACGACTGCTATGATTCTTCAGTTCCCGAGAACAGATTTTCCAGAAACTCCTGTATTCTCTCATGGATCATCTGCAGCAGGCTCTCCTGTATCTTATCGGTTTCTTTCTGAACGGCATCGGCAGCTGCTTCCGCCGCCGCGTCACCGGCTTCCTGAACCTTCTCGCTCACCGTCTGTGCCACAGCCGCCTTCATGCCGTCAAGCTGCTGTACCACTGTCTGGTTTCCGGAAATTTCGGACCATATCTTTATTGGAGACAGGCCCATGCTTTCGAGCCGATCCAGCGCCTCCAGAAGATATTCCTTTTCTCTCCGGATTCCTGATGCCTGCGCCGTATCATCGGCTGACTCGTCCCTTCCATCTGACGGAAGGGTCTCCTCCGACACCGACTCCGATTTTTCCTCTGCATTCTCCGCACTTTCTGCCGCTGTATTCTCCATGGAGAACACGTTCATGCCTGGAACCGCCGCCAGCAGCAGCCCGGACAGCAGAAACGCCGTCCATCTTTTTTCAGCAGATTTCAGATCCATCACACATTCCCTTATCCGGCTCCGGTGTCATCAGTGCCAATCTGCCGTCTGCATCCTCTGCACACAGGATCATTCCTTCCGACAGAACACCTGCAAGTTTCGCCGGCTTCAGATTGCAGACCACAGCTACGGTTTTGCCCACCATCTCCTCCGGCTCGTAGAACTTATGGATACCGGACACGATCTGCCGAACCTCACTGCCGATCCGAACCTGTGAACACAAAAGCTTCTTGGAACCCTTTACCGCCTCGCAATGTTCAATTTTACCGACACGAAGTTCTACCCTTGAAAAGTCTTCGATCGAAATCTCCGGCTTATGTTCCTTCGGTGCTTCCTCCTTGGACTGCTGCTGAGATTCCGAGCCTGCAGTGCCTTCCTTCTTGCTGTCCCCGACCTCGCCTCTTGCAGCGGCTGCTGCGGCCTCTGCCTTTTGTTTTTCCACGATGACGGCGACCTTTGCCAGAACTTCCTTCTCATCCAGTCTTGCGAACAGAATTTCCGGATCTGCCGTCACCTTTTGGCCGGACGGATACTGCCCGAAGCTTTCCAGCGTATCAAAATCGCGAAGGGGCGTGTTCAGCTGTGCCGCAATTTTGTCTGCCGTCTCCGGCATAAAGGGTGCGAGCAAAGAAGTCCCTATTATGATTCCCTCTGTCAGATTGTAGAGAACCGTAGCAAGCCGGTCCTTTCTGGCGTCATCCTTGGCCAGAACCCACGGCTCCGTCTCATCGATGTATTTGTTCAATCTCTTGAATACCGCGAAGATCTCCTTCAGTGCATCGGCAACCCGAAGTTCCTCCATGTCCTCCTCTACCTTGGCATAAGCTCCGGTAACTACCGCCTTCAGCTCTTCATCCACAGGTTCAGAAGTTCTCCTGTCTGCAACCAGTCCGTCAAAATATTTGTTGCTCATGGAAATCGTGCGCTTTACCAGATTTCCCAGCGTGTTGGCAAGATCCGAATTGATCCGCTCCACACACAGCTCCCAGGTAATCACGCCGTCATTTTCATAAGGCATTTCGTGCAGCACAAAATATCTCACGGCATCGACGCCGAACAACTGTGCCATGTCATCCGCATAGATCACATTGCCCTTGGTCTTGGACATCTTCTCCCCGCCCTGCAGGAGCCACGGGTGTCCGAAAACCTGTTTCGGAAGCGGCTCTCCCAGCGCCATCAGGAAAATCGGCCAGTAAATGGTATGGAATCGAATGATATCCTTCCCGATCAGATGCAGATCTGCCGGCCAGTACTTGCGGTACAGATCTGAAGAATTTCCGTCTGCATCGTATCCGATCCCGGTGATGTAGTTGGTCAGAGCATCCAGCCATACGTAGACCACATGCCCCGGATCGAACTCCACAGGAATTCCCCATTTGAAGCTGGTGCGGGATACACACAGATCCTGCAGGCCTGGAAGCAGAAAGTTATTCATCATTTCGTTCTTGCGGGACACCGGCTGAATGAATTCCGGATGTGTATTGATGTGATCAATCAGCCTCTGTGCATACTTCTGCATTTTAAAGAAATACGCGTTCTCGTTCTCTTCATGCACAGTTCCGCCGCATACCGGACACTTGTCACCGTCCACGATCTGCGACGCCGTATAGAATGCCTCACATTCTGTACAGTACATTCCCTTGTACTGTCCCAAATAGATATCTCCCTGATCATAGAGCTTTTTAAAAATTTTCTGCACTTGGCGCTCATGATCTTCATCTGTCGTCCGGATGAATCGGTCATAAGAAATGTTCATGCCGTCCCAGATCCCGCGGATCTGACCCGCAATTTCATCCACGAACTCCTTCGGAGTCTTGCCTGCCCTTTTGGCACGCTCTTCTATTTTCTGCCCATGCTCATCCGATCCCGTCTGGAAATGAACATCATAGCCATCCGCGCGCTTATAGCGGGCGATGCTGTCTGCCATAATGATCTCGTAAGTGTTGCCGATATGCGGCTTACCGGAGGTATAGGCAATGGCCGTTGTAATATAATAGGGTCCTTTGTTCTGCATCTGCTCCTGCTCTCCTTTTTGCATGGCACCAGGCCGCGCATCCGTCTTTGCTGCCTTCGTCAATACGTAATAACC
>CAVAJA010000003.1:0-13048 GCA_963588615.1 Lachnospiraceae bacterium
GCACCTCTTTGTTCCTTCGTGAATTGACTGCTTGCAGGCTTATTCACAGGGAAACTGGTGCATTTCCTGGATCTGCTGCTGATAGTGATGTTCCCGAATCATCTTCAGGTACTGCAGCGGCGTAACTCCGCAGTAAATCTTAAAATCACGAATAAACTGCGGCTGATCATAATAGCCAAGGTATACGGCCGCATCTGTCATCTTATCCGGGGCACCGTAATTGAGAAATTCCAACGCCCGCTGGAACTGAATGATCTTGCAGAAGGTCTTCGGGGACATCCCCATCTCCTCCAGGAACACACGATTCACATATCTTTCGGAAAATCCGGACCGTTCTGCCATTTCATGCACCCGCACCTGCCCGTCACTTTCATACACCATGCGCTTGATGGCATGAACAAGGGTCTCCTTCCCCTTGTTCTCTCTGCGCAGATTCTCCGCTCTCGTAAAATATTCCAGAAAAACACGAATCCTCTGGTAAAAATCCTGCTGCTCTTCCATTCTCGGCAGCATCTGCGGATCTGTCAGCACATCCTGCAGCGGAATCCGTTTTCCCAAAAGTTCCCGAAGCGTCACGCAAAGAATTGCCGGCTGCTTTCCGGGCATGAACCGCACACCGAACACCTCGCGGCGTCCTTTCCACTCCATTGTGTGAAAGCGGGTCACGCTCCCGCAGGCATATGCCTCCATTCCTCTGTCCGTATATTCGAAAAACAGATCAATGCAGGCATCCGGCACGACGTTCAGCGTCTGCGGAGCCTCCACGCGAAACGTGTAAAAGTGGGAAATCCCCTGCCGCAGGTAGATCTCCTGTCTGAAATCCATGGAGTCCAGTACGAAATACGGCTGTGTCGGCCGAAGCCGGTCCTTCTGCCAGATCATGCTGCGCTCCTTTCTGTGTCGTGCGGATGCAGGAAGCGTTTCCGCCTTTCCCTTTTTTACTAAGATGCACCAAAGCCGCCGCGTCCGCTTGCCGGGTCGTCTTCAATTGTTAGATTTTCGCCTTAAACCGATCATAATGCAAGGGAGATAAATCCACCTTCGTGGTTCCTTCCGTGATCAGCTGTGCAAGCTGCTCTGCTGCCCCAGGTGCAATTCCGAACCCATGTCCGGAGAATCCGCAGGCCAGAATCAGTCCCGGAACTTCCTCCACTTTGCCCAGAACAGGCACTCCGTCGGCACATCGATCCATCCATCCCGCCCAGGTGCGGACAATCTTGGCATTGGCAAGATCCGGGAAATATTTCATGATGCCGCGGCAGATGCAGGGTGCCGTCTTGCTGTAGCAGATCGGCGTTCCGTTGTCCTTGGTATAACCCTCCAGACCGGAGGAACCGCCGAATACAAAGGACCCGTGTTTGGTCTGATGACCGTAGAAATCTGCTTCTGCGGTTCCCAGCATCTGATTGAACATAGGGGGCTCCGCCTCCGTCACCAGAGCCTCCAGCATCGCCAGCTGCATGGGGATGTCAATTCCAACCGTCGCTGCAATCGCCCGGGACTCATATCCGGCAGCCAGTACAATGGTTTCTCCCTCGAACACGTCTCCCGATGCGCAGACCACGCGCCGAAGCTTACCTCTCACCTTCTGCAGTTCAGTCACCTTCTCACCGGAGATGAAATGCACGCCCAGTGCCCTCGCCGCCTTGTAATAACCCAGTGTCGTTGTCAGAGGATTGGCATGTCCGTCCGTAGGACACCAGCTGGCGCAGGTCACCTCTTCCGAAAGATAGGGATTAATGGCACGCACCTCATCCCCATCAATCATCCGCACATCCAGACCGACCTTCACTGCGCGCTCTGTCAGCCCTGTCAGAATCTGCCTGTGTTTTTCTGTCTTGCCGAGACGAAGGTTGCCGTCCTGATGGTACTCACAGTCCACGCCCAGCTCCTCGGACAACGTCGGCCAGAAATTCTGAATGCCGTACATCACAAGCGGAAGTTCCCTGGGATCGCGTCCGGACTGACGGACACCGCCGCCGTTGCGGCTCGACCCGCCGTTTCCGAAATGATCTGAACCCTCCAGGCACAGAACCTGCACGCCTCTTTTGGCGAGATAGTAGCTGATGGCACATCCGATGATGCCGCCGCCGATCACAATGGTTTCTGCATTCTTACTCATCTGTGCCTTCCTCCTTTGCCTCTGCTGCGAAAATCCTCATTTCTATGGGTCTCATCGGCACGCGGGATGTGGCCGGCTCCAGCTCAGCAGGAGAAATTCCCAGCTCTCTTGCTACAATTCCCTTTACCAGCTTCGCGCAGGTCTGCCCCTGGCACAGCCCCATACCGGTGCGAAGATACCGACGAATCTCCGTCATCGTCCACATTCCTTCATGCACAGCCCTTCTGATTTCTCCCTTTGTGATCTCCTCACAGCGGCAGATCAGCATATCATCATCTGCTGCCGGCACAAAGGGACCGATATCTCTGGATCTATCATTCACTGCGTTCATGTTTTACCTCCTGATGCTGCCCCTTGTACATCGGCTTTTTGAAGGCCCCGTCTTTTCCCGGTTATCCTCTGCCGATGCCGTCATCCTCTACTGCGCTTTAAAGAACCGCGCGCTCATGGCATATTCCTTCGGAACCTTCATCGTCAGCAGGTTCGTCTTATCAAAAGCTTTTGCACTTCGAACCTGTACAATTTCCGCCTCACACAGCTTCTGGCCGCTGCGTCCGAGCGCCACGCCTTTGGTTCCCTTTTCCGGGAGAGGCAGGAACTCATACGGAATCGTGATCGAAGCCGTTCCGTCTCCCAAATCCTCATCAATCAGGAAAATAGCCTGTCCGGAGCAGCTTGCAACACACATGCCGCAGTTGATGCATTGAGAATCCTTCACCACAATCGGGAGAGAGGTGATGTTGCTGCCGATCGAAATGCAGCCCTTCGGGCAGGCATCCTGACAGGGATTGCACGGGATGTTCTGCGTACACTCCATGACGGGATGCACACCGACCTTATGCGTAACTCCCGGAAAACGTTCAATTTCATCATCCGCCACATAGCCCTTCTTCAACAGGTTCTGTGAAATCGGGATGCCTTCCTCCGTCGTCTCGATTGCCTTCCCTCGGTTCTTTGGTGCGAACATACCCTGACGGAGTCCGTCCAGCGCTTTGTCCAGCACCTCCAGCTCACTGTCAAGCTCTTCCTTCCCGATATAGCCAAGATATTCTGCTGCCGCCACGCCGGCCATGCGTCCTTCGATCATGGCTGAGGAGGCCTCCTCTATGCCGGATACGTCTCCTGCGACCAGAATCCCCGGGATGGACGTTCTTCCGTATTCATCGCAGATCGGAACCTGACCGCCCCGTTTCGGGTTGTCCTCCATTCTGCAGCCCACCATTTTGAGCAGCTGTGACATCGGAGACAGACCGACCGCAAGACAAATCGTGTCTACATCGAAATGCTTCTCTGTTCCGGGAATAAACTGGAAGTGACTGTCCACCTCTGCAATGGTGACTCCGGTCACATGATCCTCTCCTTCTGCCTTTACAATGGTGTGTGACAGATAGAACGGAACGCCCGTTCTTGCAACCTTCGCTGCATGGACGCCGTAGCCGCCCACGCGGGGAGCCGCATCCACAAGTGCCTCCACCTGACATCCGCACTGCATCAGCTGGAAGGAAACCACCAGTCCGACGTTGCCGGATCCCAGCATCAGAACCTTTTTGCCCGGCAGGACACCATGAAGGTTCATCATCGTCTGTGCTGCGCCCGCTCCGATGACACCGGGAAGCGTCCATCCCGGGAAGGTCACCATATTCTCTGCCGCCCCGGTTGCAATGATCACGGCATCGCCCTTGAAGTGATGAATCTCCTCACCGATTTTTACAACAATTTCTTTTTCCTGATATAGTCCGATGACCGTCGCACCAAGGACGACCTCAACACCTGCCTTGTCTGCCTCCTCCAGCAGCTGCTGGCCGATCACAAAGCCTCTGACCTTTGCGCGATGCTCCTTGGAACCGAAGAATTTATGAATCTGCTTGAACAGCTGGCCGCCCGGTTTCTCATTTTCGTCGAAAACAACTACCTTCAGACCTCTTTTGGCCGCCTCAATTGCTGCAGACAGACCGGAGGGGCCTGCACCGACAACGATAAGCTCATACCTTTTCATGGAAAACCTCCTGCTCTTTACTGCTCTTCAAAGGGCTTGTCACTGACGCCGTATTGTGTGCGCACATCCATTCCTGCCTTCAAAGGTGTGATGCAGGTCCGCACGTTCGGCACACCATCTACCACCATGACGCAGTCGGTGCATCGGCCGATGGCACAGAAAATTCCCCTGGGCTTGTGTTCCTTTTTCGTGTAGCGATGCACCATCACCCCTGCTGCCTTTAAAGCTGCTGCAATCGGTTCTCCTTCGAACCCTTCCATGGGACATCCGTCAAAGGTAAAGGTAACGGGCTCTCCCTTTTCCTGAACCCCCAGAATCGGGTGTTCCTTTATCCGCTCTGCCATATTCAGCCTCCCTTTCCTGTCAGCTTCCTGCTCAATTTCGGGCACATCATCGTCCAGAACCTCTTTGCGGAATCACTCCTGTCCGGCTTTCCGCCCGCTCATGGATTCCCGTTCCCGAACAACAAAAAAGCGCCCTGAGAATGCTCCTTTCGGATCTCTCAAGACGCCCTTGTCTGCCGATGGGTAAGATTGTAGCAGATATCGTCGTTAAACATTGTATAAATCAGCACAACTCGATTTCTGTGTGAAGCGCTGATTTTTATGTCGCCCGCATCTGCGGACAGATTCACATCGAACGATGATTTTGATTTTTCGCCTGAAGCTTCTGGCTGATCTTCGCCGCACGCTCATCGGTCAGCGTGAATTTTTTTCGGAAGAAAATCGCCGCAATGATCAGAATCAGCATAGGGATCGCCGACATCATCAGCCTCAGTCCCAGAAGCGTTGATGCGCTCTGCTGCGCGATCGGTCCTGTCTCCTCCGTATTTCCCACAAGGCCGATCAGGTCCAACCCGATTCCGGTGACGAACACGGATGCGCCGGAAGCTGCCTTTACCACAAAGGTCTGCATGGAGAAAATTACGCTTTCCTCCCTTCGCCCCGTTTTCAGCTGCCCGTAATCCACACTGTTCGCCAGGAACAGCGTCGTAAGGACACTCAGCATGCCGTTGCAGGCAAATATAATCACACAGGGAATCAGCAGCAGCGGGAAATTCCCGGACAATCCTGTAAGGCATAAGAGCAGGAGAATTGCATACCCCCCCAGTGCCAGATGCAGGCTGAGGGAAAAAACTCGTGTGCTGGACAGCTTTTTGCGCAATGCAGGATACAGCAGCATCATGCCCAGAATCTGTGCCGCACCGCCCACCGTGCTGAACAGCGTATAGCTTCCCTTCCAGCCCTCGCCTCCGAAATCATATTTAAAGAAATAAATGACCAGATTTGAGGTCAGATACAGTGCGGAATTAATGAGAACAATGCTGACTACGACCACCAGTGCCTGATCATTGGCAAACAGTGCCCGGAACATCTCCCCCACGGTTGCGGTCTGCATTCTGCTCTCCGTATTCTCATGTACGCTGATGCAGCAGATCACCTCTGCAATCACAAAGATCACTGCCACAATCAGTGCCACCATTCGGAATCCGGTTCTCTCGCTGTCCCCGCCGAAGATCCCTACGAGCAGCATCGTGAACATCGCAATCAGCGCAGAGCCTACTCCGGCGCAGGTTCGTCCGACCACCGAAAGATTCTCTCGGTCCGCAGGTGTCGACGTCACAGCGGGAATCATCGACCAGTACGGAATATCCATCATGGTGTAGGTGACCCCCCATGCAATGTAGATGCAGCTGAAAAACACCATCAATCCGGTTCCTTCCAGCGACGGCGCCGCGAACATTGCGAACAGAACCACGGCATTCAGAATCGTTCCGGACAGAATCCATGGACGAAACCTGCCCCATCTTGATTTGGTCTTCGCCACCAGAATTCCCATAAAAGGATCATTGAACGCATCAAATACGCGGGCAATCATCAGCACGATTCCCACAAAGGAAGCCGACAGTCCCAGAATATCCTGATAGTAATACATGACATAGGATGCAGAAAGTGCATACACCATGTCCTTTCCTACTGCCCCGATTCCGAAGGCTGCCTTTTGCTTTCCTGTCAGTTTCATTGCCGCCTCCTTCGTTCTCACCACAAAATGTCCTCCGACTCCTTGGCACTTGCAAAAGGTCCCGGAATGACATGCAGTCCTCTGTGGCTTCCAAAGTAATCTGAGTCAAAGATAATGGGCGTTCCGTCCGGGTTCTCAAATGGCTCGTCCGGCTCAAAGGCCTTTCCGAGGATCTGCGTGTTCACCATGCCGCAGCCATACCCCTGCATAAAATCATATACATTGGTCCTCAGTCTCCAGCTGCCGTCCTTCTCTTCCTGCAGATCCACCGTCACACAGTTTCCGGCATCTACAAGGGGATTTTGCTCCTTTTCCCAGGCTTTTGCCCCGTTAAAATAGGCATTTCCCTTCGCCCAAACCGGCAGATGCTTTTCATGAAAAGCCTCCAGCTTGACCATGTCCGGAATCTCCTCATCCATGTCGAACTGCCCAATCCACTCCTCATAGGTCGGATACCCATCGAAGGGATGCGTTCCGACCTCCCGGTTCTCCTCATCAGCTCCCTCGCTGCTGTCTCTTGCCTGCAGATAAGGCTTTGACGAATATTTCTGCACAAAGATATTGTTGTAGAACCTGTCATCTCCGTGAAGGATAGTCATAAAGCCCATCACCTCTGTGCGATGCGGCATGTGATACGGTGTATAGCGCGGTCCCGTTCCTCCCCCGACAATGGTCAAAGCTCCGCAGATCAGATTATGCACCATGGCAACTCCCTGTGTTGCAAAGCGCAGCGACACCTCCGAGAGAAGAATGTTGTTGTCAATCAGGGTCGGACCATGTCCCACCTCCACGAACAGATCCTGACTGCACATGCCTCCCTTCAGCTGTTTGGCAAAGGACGGCTTCTGGTTGTCGTGCAAAAGGTTCTGGGTGATTCGCGTCCCCTGAGCCTCCCAGTCTGTCCAGATACCCATCGTACAGTTGTGGATATGGTTGCGGCGCATGATGACATCGATGGCAGCATGCATCTTGATGCCGGCAATCTCTGCGCCTCCCAGTTCCATCATGTTGTTGATGTGATGGATGTGGTTGTCCTCAATGATGCTGAACACGCCTCCCATGCGTCCGATGATACCGCCCTGCTCACAGTGATGAATGTTGTTGCGGCGGATGATATGACTGCCGATTTTTTCCTTGAGCCATCCGTGATACTGCCCGCGGCACACCGCATCGCGTTCCATCTGCGTGGGACTCTTCACATGATGCCTCGTAAAGAAGTGATCATTCTCCGAGTCATAATACTTGCCCAGTGAAATGCCGGCACATTTGCTGCCCCAGATCTCACAGTCCTCAATGATCCAGCCTCTGGACCAGTGCGGGCCGATCATGCCGTCCTGATAGGCCGCAGGCGGAGCCCAGGTTGTCGCCGCCTTGTTGATATTGAATCCACTGACCGTAATATATCCGATCCCGTTCTCCTTCGGCAGAAAACACTCTCTTCGCACCGTAATTTCTGTCTTTTCCACGGTAGGATCCGCCCCGCCGAAGTTCGCATAAATCACGGTTTCATTCGTGCTCTCATCCTGTTCTGCAAACCACTTCCGCCTGGAGGCTTCCGGATTCCACGAGCACTCATAGACTTCCCCCGCCTCACATTCCTCCAGAGATACCGCTTCATAAAGTGCCTGATCGTTCAGCCACACACATCCTGTATGCCTGTCTCTTTTTGCAAAAAACCAGTCGCCGAATACATAGGTGGTATACGGATTATAGTCACCGAATACACTGTTATCCACTCTGGCAGTCCAGACATCTCCCCGATACGGTTTCCAGCTGCGAATCTCCTCTGCGCCGGTGATCACGGCGCCCAGAGGACTGGTGCTGCGGTACGTGATTCTGTTTTCCTCTGTTCCTGCATGAACAGGTGCCACATTCTCCCGGTAAATCCCCGGTGCCACCAGCACCTCATCTCCCGGAAGTGCTGTCTGCGCCGCCTCCTGGATTTTCCTGAAAGGTCTCTCCTTGCTGCCGTTCCCGTCACGTCCCGCGCGGACATCTACATAGATTTTCATTTTTCTCTCCATTCTGCAGCTGTTTCACTCATGAAAGTGCCGCATCTGATCCGATTCTGCAAGTCATTCTCTCGTGAAAGCTCACCAATACTGCTGCGATATCTGCCATCTCATCATAGCATTTTTCACAGATTTTGTATGTACAGCAAAAAAGCCGCAGGCTTCCGGCCCGCGGCTTTCCCTCGCTGTATGATATTCTCTTCTGATCGCCGTCAGAACGTTGCATTGCTGCGTAGTTCCGTCTTCAGCTCGGTTGCGTACTGTGGTGAATTCTCCTTCTCCAGCCTTTCCGCCAGCTTGCTTTTCACCTGCACCTCGCCCCCTGACACCTTCCTCAGCATTTCATCATCAAGCGTATTCAGCATCATATTTTTCATTTTTCTCCTCCTGTATGCTCTGCGCACTTTATTTCCCGCTTCTCCTGCGGTGAATGACGTTTGTCTTATGCACATACATACGAAGGAGACACCAAAACGTTACGTTTTTTTATTTCTTCCATCCTTCCGGCAGGTACGAAAGCGTATTGTCGATCATGTCGTCCACCAGCTGCCGTGTCTGCTCCTTATCGCTGCACTTTGCCTTATAGTTCGGATCCTGCAGGAAGGCTTCGACAACCAGCTCCCGGTCACAGGTAAACGCTGCCCGCATGGTCCGCTCATGATTTTCCACGTGCGGAATCACCAGATCATAGATGTCCCTTTTCAGCGCTCCGGCTGCAATGGGATAAATGTGATCACGCTCGAAGACGGCATTCGTCTCCACCACGGCGTCCGCCGGCAGATTCGGGATCTGCAGCGCAGTGTTCGGAATGTTCACATTCGAGACCAGTCTGTTCAGACCGCACAGAGCCTTGATCAGAAGAATTCCCTCCTCACCGGTTTCCTTGAGTTCGATGGCGTCCGTTCCTTCTGTCAGTGCCTTGGAGCGCTGCAGACGCTTTTCCAGATCCTCTTTTCTCCATTGAACGGTTGTGAGACCGAATTTCCAATTCTGCACCGTCTCAGGATCCTTTAAATATTCATCTCCGGGCATGAACTCCGCAAGATGCCGGTCTCCCGCGGCCGCAATCCATCCATAGCGGTTGAACAGGTCCATCTTCACCCGATGTGCACACGCGAACGATGAGTTCATCCAGCTCTCATCCTTATTGTCCAAACCTTCTTCGAAGTTCTCATCAATAAACTTCCGATAGACAGGAAACAGATCCACTCCCTTATAGGAGGCCTCTGTAAACCAGGTAAAATGATTGATTCCGACCACATTCACCAGAATGTCGTGCCAGTCCTCCACCACATCACCCGTCTGCCGCTCGTAGATCTCTTTCAGGATTTTCTGCGTCCCGAATACCTCGTGACAGCAGCCGAAGGCCTTAATCTCCGGATAGATATAATATAATGTCTTCACGCACAGGGACATCGGATTCGTGTAGTTGATGACCCACGCATCCGGCGCATGATCCCGGACGGCCTGCGCGATCTTAGCGAACATCGGAATGGTTCGAAGCGCGCGGATGATTCCTCCGGGGCCCGCCGTATCTCCTACCGACTGCCAGCAGTTGAGCCTCTCCGGCAGATGTACATCGGATTCCATTTCATCAAAGGTTCCGGGAAGAATGGAAATCACGACAAAATCACAGCCTGTGAGCGCTTCTTCCAGGGTCGGATATACCTCGAATTTCCACTGCCCTTTTGCATCATCGCGGCTCATCAGCTGATTTCCGATGATTTTATTGGCTTCTGCAGCCGCTGCATCGATATCATACAGGCGAATCTCTCCGCTGATCTCATCGTCCTGTGCCAGATCTGTCATAAACGTCCAGGCCCATCCTCTGGAGCCGCCGCCGATATAGGCAATCTTTACGCCCGTCACTTTTCCCTTTGCATATTCCATAATGTTCCTCCTTCGTGCAGTTACCTGCACATTTTATGCAGATTTTCCCGGCTCTGAATAGCTACAAATCGAGCTTTTTATGTGCAAAAAAACGACTTCTGCACCCGTTCATGCATTCTCCTGTTCGGTTTTTCACCAAAGATGGGAAGCCAACTGCCGCCCTCTTTTCGGACAAGACCGATTTCGTATCACTCTTCCTTCTTTTTTGGAATGGTACGGCAAGGCATGCACTATTGTTTTCCGATATTCCTGTGACTATGATAGACGCGAAAGTACAGATCTGTAATCTGTTCCTGCACCAATGCAGGCTGCGTCTGTGCATCCTGCAGGTCTGCACAGTGCGGCATAAAAGGAGGAGTCATGAGCTTTAAGAATTCGAAGGTTGCCATTGTCGGAGTCGGCAATGTAGGTGCCACTACCGCTTATACCATTGTGAATCAGGGACTGTGCGAGGAAATTGTCCTCATCGATGTCAACAGGGAAAAGGCTTACGCTGAGGCCCTCGACATGCAGCACTCCATCTACTTTATGAACCGCAACATCCAGGTAACTGCCGGAGATTACTCCGACTGCACGGATGCCGACATTGTCATCATCACGGCTTCCGCTCCCATGCCGAAGGATTCGCACAACCGTCTGGAGATGCTGCAGCCCAGCATGAATATCATGAAGAGCATCGTAACCTCTGTGATGAAGAGCGGCTTCAACGGGATTTTCCTCGTTGTTTCCAATCCGGTGGATATCATGACCTACTATGTCTGGCGTCTGTCCGGGCTTCCAAGGGAACGGGTCATCGGCAGCGGCACCACCCTCGATACCGCCCGCCTGTGCTGTGAGCTGTCCTCCATGTATTCCCTGAATGCCAAAAGTGTAGAAGCCTACGTCTGCGGTGAACATGGAGACAGCGAATTCGTCTCCTGGAATTCCGCTGCCATCGGCGGAAAGCGCCTCGATGATGTTATGTCCGACAATGCCGACCGCACCCGCAACATCACCAAAGAGGATCTGCTCGCACAGACCGCACAGGCCGGCTGGGATATTTTCAACCGCAAGGGCAACACCTGCTACGGCATCGCAGCATCCACAACTGCCATTGCCAAATCCATCCTGTTCAACGAAAACCGCATTTATCCTGTCTCTGTCTGCCTGAACGGACAGTACGGACTGGAGGGAGTCTTCCTAAGCCTTCCCACCATCATCGATAAAACCGGTGCCCGTGAAATCGTCGAAATCAAACTAAAAGAGGACGAGGAGGCAGCACTGAAGAAATCTGCATCCATTCTCATTCCTTTCTACAAGGAACTGCTGTAATCGGCTGACAGATTCCATTACAGAGCAGATGCAGGATGTTCTTTTCTCATTCTGCAGGGTTCAGATAATCCGTGAGAAAGCTTTCGAATTTTGGTGTCCACCAATTTCGGTATCCGGCTCTTGTCGGATGGATTCCGTTTGACATGTAGAGCGCGTAGTCCTCCTTCGAAACTTCCTGCATCTTCTCGTCGTTCCACAGATCGAGGATTCCGATTTTCCACTTTTCCTGCAGGCTGTAGAGCAGCTCAATCATCTGCTGATATTCCTTGCTGCCTCGCCCTTCAAATCGTGTCCCCGTATAGAAAATGATCGGGCAGTTCCAGGTTTCCTTCGCGTAGGCAATCACGTATTCTATTGCCCCCGCAACGGTCTTTGTGTCAAATTCATTCTTTTCCGTACCATCCGATCTGCTCCCCACAGGGAGCTGCTGCGTCGCATCATTTGTAGACAGCTGGCACACGAAGGCGTCCGCCCTTACTGATGCGTCCATCCGCTTCATTCGGGCGATGTAGGAGTCTCCCCCTTCCGTTTTTCTGTCCACCAGCGTCGTTCCGGAGACGGCTTCCTTCACCGCTGCAATTCCATCTCTTTTCACAAGATAATCAACAAAGGACTCTCCCATCGCATCCGAGCCATAGGTGACCGAGCTGCCGAGAAAAAGGATCGTCTTCCCTTTCAGTCGGCTGTCTTCCCGGGCACTCGTATTTTCCACGCTGTATTCCCGTGCATTCCCTGCAAGCCCGGCAAGACGCTGCCCGTCCCCCTGTGCGTCCTGCTGCCGCTCTGCAAGATATGCGACCGCAGACAGAGCGGCAACATTGCCCTCTCCCGCAGCCTTAATGTATTGATAAGGGGCTCCCACGGCATCCCCGCATGCATAACAGCCGGGAAGATTTGTCTGCATTCTGCGATCCGCAGCGATATGTCCATCTTCCATCTCAAGCCCCGGCACCAGCTGTTCCGGCGCTATGCTTTCCCGCAGAATGAACACGCCGTCCACCTCATAAGTGTTACGATCGGTCACCAGCCGCTGCACTTTCTGCGTTCCCTCCACAGATACCGGCTTTTCGCATCGAACCTCAACACGATCCGCTGTATTCACCTTTCCTTCATATAAAGGAAAGTAAAGGACCTTTTCTGCCAGCTCTGCCAGAAAATCCGCCTCCGTCTCCTCCTTGGGAGAAAATCCAATGACTGCCGCTGTTTTTCCCCGATACAGGGGGCCGTCACAGGTAGCACAGTAGCTCACTCCCCTTCCGAGAAATTTCTCCTCGCCGGGATAGGACTCTGCACGATTCACTCCGGTTGCCAGAATGACAGTACTCGCCTCATACTGTGTTCCTTCCCCCATCAGGGCATAGTAACTGCCCATGTGATACACGGCATTGATTCTGTCCTCTGTGATCTCAACGTCCATTGCCTTCAGATGTGCCGCAAAGGCTTCTCTCAACTGATCTCCGCTGATATTCGGCAGTCCCAGGTAATTCTGTATCCTATGCGCCTTTTCCACTTTGCAGCTTAAATTCCTGCTGCCGAACAGAATGATCTTCTTATTGCGGATTGCTGCCGTAATCGCTGCCTCCAGCCCTGCCGGTCCGGTTCCGATGATGGCGATATCGTAACGCTCCATACCCGTCTTCTTCTCCTCCTACTATAAGGTTTTGTGATGGTACAGATTACCTGACATCCAGCCAG
>CAVAJA010000004.1:0-4943 GCA_963588615.1 Lachnospiraceae bacterium
CGCCTGATACAAGCCAAATGCCGTGGCACACAGATAAGCAGACCTCACCTCTTTATCGGTGCGGAACTCCTTCCGGACATACGTGCCCTTTGAATTATCGGCATCCTCCTTTGTCTCCGCACTGATCATCTCAGCCTTCCATTCATCGTTGTCAAGAATTGCTGTGACAAAGGACGCCGGTTTCGAGAATCCGCTCTCTTCTCCTTCCGTCGTCTTCACCGACACCTGCCAGTAATATCTCGTCAGCGATTTCATCTCCCATTCCGGAAACCGCACATGAACCGAACGGGACGTCTCATCCTCCTTCTCAAAGACAACCTTCTCAAAATCCGCATCCTCCGCAATTTTGAGCGCATACGACTGCTGATGGATTGCGCCGTGATCTCCCTCTATCTTCCATGAAAAAGCAGGATTTTTCGGAATTCCTACGGGACAACTCTCATACTCCACTGACATGCTGCTGATGTTTATCATGTTCCCTCTCCTTTGCATCTGTTATCTTCGGCTGATTCTGAAATATCGGAAATAGGCCGGCTTTTTCCCGCCCGTCAGATCCTGTGTTCCGATTCCGACGAAGGTTCCTGTAAAACCTTGTTCCCCACATACATTGGCATATTCATCGGAGAGAATTGTCACCGGACATTGCTCTCTGTCAACCGGCAGCCTCTCCCACACGGCATCTTCCTTCCCATATCTCCAGGAAAAAGTGATTCCCTCCGGTGTGAAATCCCCCTGCAGCTCCACCTCACCTGTCTCTTCCAGCCAGATTCTGGTGTCCAGCATCATTCTCGTTTTGCGGCAGTCCCTTCGAATCAGCTGCAGATACCTTCGATTTTCTGTATCGTCAAAACCGATATACAGGTAATAATAATCCGCACTGTGGTAATAAAACAATAGTCCCGCTCGCTGCCGTATATCGCAGGGCAGATAATCCACGCTTGTGGAAACGATGAATTCCGGCTCCTGGATCCGCACCGCCGTCAGTGTCGATGCAAATTCAGAGGACAGCGTTTCTCTCCCGTGCAGCGCAAGATATCCCGGGCGTTCCGTGAGGCTCATCCTGTCGCCAAGCGGCTTTCGTCGAAACATAAACTGCGGCGGCAACGCCTCTGTGTCAAACATATATTCCTGGTAAAATGCATCATTCTGCAAACTCTGTGCGGCACAATCACAGTCGGGAATTTCCACAACGTCCTTCGGCGTATTCCCTTCTGCCAGCACAGGCCATTCGTTTTCCCAACGAAGATTCTGCAGAAAGGTCTCTCTTCCCAAGACGCTGTATCCGCCGAACATTTTCTTCCTCGAGCCCAAGTGAAAGAGATACCAGTTCCCCTTCCCGTCATCGATGATGTCTCCATGCCCTGCGTACTGGATGTTCCGTTCCGGATGATTGTGCGACGTAAGGATCGGTTTCTCATAGGTCTCAAACGGACCTTCCACAGACCTGCTCCGCGCAATGGTGACACAGTGCTCCTCCGCCGTTCCGCCCTCCGCCGTCAGCAGATAATACCAGTTTCCGATATGATACATGTGAGGACCTTCCACAAGTCCTCTCTCGGTACCGGTGTAAATTCGGCGCCGCCTGCCGATCAGCCTGTTCGCTGCCGCATCAAACTCCTGCAGCTCAATCCCATGAAAATGATTCTCGCCGATATTCTCATTCCAGATCATGTTCAGCAGCCACTTTCTGCCGTCGCTGTCATGAAAAAGCGAGGCATCAAAGCCTCCGCTGTTGAGGTACACCGGCGTGCTCCACGGCCCGTGGATATCCGTGGACTTCGTTACGTAGTTGTCTGTATCCTGCGTAAATTCATCGAACGTATGCTGAATGGAGAAAATCACATAATAATATTCCCCGTCATAGCTAAGGCACGGAGCCCACACGCCGCCTCCGTTGAGGATTCCTTCCATCGGCAGATCCGCTTCACTCGTCAGCACATGACCGGTAAGCTTCCAGTTCAGCAAATCCACGGACTCATGAATTTCCACTCCCGGAAACCACTCAAAGGTAGAATTTGCCACATAAAATGTTTCCCCCACACGGATCACCGAAGGATCCGGATGAAATCCTTTTAAGATTAAGCTGTCTCTGATCATTTTTCATCCTCTGATGAGATTCAATTCTGTGCCGACTTCTACATCCGCACCACAGATTTTATAACATCTTCCTTGTGCGCCTGACTGTATTCAATCGCCTCTATGCAATCCTTAAAATCAAAGATGTGCGACACAATCTTAGCAAGAGGGATTGCACCTGAGGCAACTGCAGCAATTGCTTTCGGATACAAATTCCGGTATCGATAAACAGAATAGATTGTTCCTTCCATGGCGTTTAATGTAGCAATATCAAGTTCCAGAACCGGTTCCGGCGACACGCCTACCAACGTCACCTTTCCTGCCCTCTTGATCAGTCGGCATGTCTGCAGCGTTGTCACACGATTCCCGGCACATTCATAAACCTGATCTGCACCGCCGTCCGGAAGCTCCTTGACAAAGTCCTCGATATTCTTGTATGTTGCAACCTTTTCCAGCCTGCGGAACATCCTGTTCAATCCACTGCAGTTGTTTCTTACCGACTAACAAATCACGAACGTACTGTCGATACTTTATTCCCATCTCCTGCAAATCGCCGACCATCGTTATTTCTACGCCCATTTCCCCTTGAATGGCAGAAAGTTTTGCTGTTTTATTTATATCGCACATAGTTTTTGACAACCAGTGATTTTTTTATATATTTTGTCCTATTTTTTCACATCGTCTTCGCATTTTATTGTCTTTTTAAACATTTTTACATCTGACACGTTTTTGATTTTCGACGAGTCAAAAAAAGCCCTGTAATTAAGCATATTTCTTGCTTTTTACAGGGCTTGCCGCAACAAATGCAGTAAATTGCTGCCGACTACCATTATAGAAAAATGTACTGCCCTGCTCAAACTCGCTTACAATGAAAGTGGATACCATCACCATGAACCCAATCGTGTTGTACAAGGGCAGCAGCTTGTAAATTTTGTTCCAGAACAGCATCCAGCCACCGCCATCTGGAAAACCGCGTTCTGGCCAGCAAAAATGCCAGAGGTGTTGAGATTACGGTCGACACCAGAACCACCAGCACTTCTCTTGCTCACAATATACCTCTTATGTATTCCGACTTTACCGAACTTCAATCCGTCCGATCACTTGCACAGCTCCACCAGCTTGGCGGCAGCCTCATCGGACATCAGATAATCGATGAAGGCCTTTGCGTTCTCCACATTCTTGCTGGTCTTCAGGATCATCGCCGGGCGAGGATTGATAACGGTACCGGATTCCGCACTTATCAGCAAGAAACATGACAGTCTTACTGATAAGCAGCATGATAAATCAAGTAAGTTTTCAATCAGAGGCTTGCATCGTCACTTTTTGTGCGGTATGGTTTTCACTGAAATGTAGCATGATAAATCAAACAAGTTTTCAATCAGATGATGAAGGCATGGAAATCAAACGGGATCGCTATTTGAATAAAATCATCTCCTTTATGGGGGATGGGCAGGTAAAGGTTATCACGGGTATCCGACGCTGTGGCAAGTCTTATCTGCTTCGAACGCTGTTTCACAATTATCTGCTTACGCAGGGAGTTTCGGAAGACCACATTCTCTCCTTTGAGCTTGACCTGACACGCGACATCCGTTATCGCAACCCACTGGAGCTTGCTTCACATGTGCGCGACATCGTCGAGAACTCTTCAGCGCAGTATTATCTCTTCGTCGATGAGATTCAGATGTCTGACGAAGTGCCGAACCCGTATAATCCGGACGGTAAAAAAATCACTTTTTATGATGCACTAAACGACTTGAAGTCGCTCTCGAATCTCGATATTTATGTGACCGGCAGCAACTCCAAAATGCTCTCCTCGGATATTCTGACCGAGTTTCGCGGCCGCAGCGATGAGATCCGCGTCCATCCGCTGAGTTTTGCCGAATATTATTCGGCAGTCGGCGGCGACAAGCAGGAAGCATTTGACAACTACGCCTTTTACGGCGGCATGCCGCTTATTCTTTCACGCCCAACCGACGCTGCAAAGATGAATTATCTCACCTCGCTTTTTTCTGAAGTTTATCTTAGAGACATCGTAGAGCGCAAAAAGATCAAACGCAAGGATGTGCTCTCCGCCATTCTTGACCTGCTCTGCTCTTCCGTCGGCTCACTGACCAATCCAACGCGTATTGCGGACACGCTCAACACCAAGCAGAAGCGCAGCGGGGAGAGTATCGTTTCAATCAACACCGTCAAGTCTTACATTGATCATTTGTCCGATTCGTTTCTGTTTACGGAGTGCAAGCGCTGGGATGTGAAGGGCAAGAGTTACTTTGACTATCCGAATAAGTACTACTGCGAGGACGTTGGACTGAGAAACGCGCGCATCGGTTTCCGCCAGCAGGAAATGACGCACATTATGGAAAATATCCTTTTCAATGATCTTGTGATCCGGGACTGCGCTGTAGATATCGGGATCGTTTACGAAAACGGAAAAAACGCAGGCGGACACATCGTGCCGGCAGCCAGGGAGATTGATTTCATTGCAAAATCCGGCGGTAAGAGGACATACATTCAATCTGCCTACGCGCTCGGAACCGATGAAAAGGCCCTCACCGAGAATAAACCGTTTTCCCTCACCGGCGACTCCTTCCCGAAAATCATCGTCCGTCACGATATCCGCAAGCGCTGGTACGATGACGACGGCATTCTCAACATCGGAGTGATCGATTTTCTGTTGGATGATACACTCATCTGACGCGATTATGAAAAACACCGCTACGAAAAGACGCTTGAAGCTGCAGCCTGGGTTGGCGTAAAAGTTTGCAGTGGTTGAGAGTAAACGTCAAAGGCCCTGTACCTGGCAACATAAGCTGGCAACACTGACTGGGATTTCCTTTTTCTCAGTCTTCGAAAGGCTTCGGACTAAA
>CAVAJA010000005.1:0-5916 GCA_963588615.1 Lachnospiraceae bacterium
GAAGGAAAATCGCTCGAAGCGAATGCAGATGTACATCCTTGAGGCAGAGGAGGCAGCTTCCTTCCTGGAAAAAGGAAAAAGGCAGATACTTTCCGTTTTCCGGTGCAGTCTGCAGGGATATGAATACGAGAATCTGGAGAGAATTTCAAGTTCCTCTGATTTACGGGAAACAGAAAAGCAGAACGACCGTAAGGATGAGAAGGTCCTTGCTTTTATCGTGGAAGAATCGTCTCCCAGTGACAATTACAATGGAAATACCTATCTGGACACGATGAAGGGAAGGGCTGTGGAGGAATTCCTTCAGGAGACCCACGATCGATACCGGGAGGAGCTTTCCGAGGAGGGACTCTCCGGCATGCACGGAATGTTTACCGATGAGCCCCACAGAGGTGCTTATCTCTGTGATTTTTCGGAGGGCAATCAGACATCCATCCCTTATACGGAAGAGCTGATTCCTGCTTTTGCGCAGCAGTTCGGCTATGAGCTGGCGGATGCGCTGCCGGACATTTTCCTTCGAAAGAGGGGAGAAGCTTTTTCCAGGGCGGCCATCGATTATCTGGAAACGGCACAGAACCTTTTCCTGGAAAACTATATGGAAGCGTATCGGGACAGGTGTCACCGATATGGATGGGATTTTACGGGACATCTTCTTCATGAGGATTCTCTTTCCACCCAGACCTGTATGCTGGGATCCCTGATGACGGGCTATGAATATATGGATATTCCCGGCATTGATCTTCTGGGAGAAAAAAACGCCTGCAGATGGATCGGCAAGCAGGTAAGCTCCGTTGCCCACCAGACCGGCAAGCAGCACATGCTGACGGAACTGTTCGGCTGCAGCGGATGGCAGATGCGCTTTGAAGATTACAAAGCAGTGGGAGACTGGCAGGCGATGATGGGCATTGATCTGTTCTGCCCGCATTTGTCCTGGTACACCATGAAGGGGGAAAACAAGAGAGATTATCCGGCCAGTATTTTTTACCAGTCGGCATGGTATGAGGAATATAGATATACAGAGGATTATTTTGCCAGGATCCATGTTCTTACAGAAGGAAAGCCTTCCCAGTGCCGATTGCTGGTGATCAATCCGATCCGCTCTGTCTGGGCCAGAGCACATATCGGAAGCTTTGCATGGATTCTCAGCCAGGATGAGGGAATCAGCAGAATTGAAGCACAGTATGAAGAGACCTTTCGGATTCTGATGGAAGCGGGAATTGACTTCGATTATGGAGAGGAAGGTCTGCTGAAAAAATACGGAAGCGCACAGGACGGCAGGGTGACGGTGGGAGAGTGCACCTACGACAAGGTGCTGCTTTCCGGAGCGGAGACGCTGGAGGAATCCACCTGGAAGCTGCTTTCTGACTTTGTATCCGCAGGCGGCAGACTGATTGTGGCCGGCAGCAGACCGGACCGAATCAGAGCGAATCCGGATGAACGTATGGAACAGCTGCTGAAGCAGGCAGAATGGATTCCCTTTACCAGGGAGGCGGTTGCCGCTTCCTGCAGACCTGAAAAGCCATTGTATACGCTGGAAAATCACGGACAGAATGTCTATATGCAGAGCTATGAAAAGGATGGCGTCTTGTCCTTTATTCTTCTTAACATCGACCGGGAACGGGCTGCAGAGAAGGTAACGCTGACCATTGCAGAAGAGGGCATTCTGGAGGAATGGGATGCCAGAACCGGGCGGATCACGCAGCTTGATGCGGAGAAGAAGGCCGTGCAGAGAATCGTCACGAACCTTGCTCCGGGAGAAGAGAAAATCTATGTGCTCGTTCCTTTTACACAAAAGGTTACACGGGTAAATGATAACTTGACTTATAGTCAAAAGACGGAAGAAAGCATCGGAAAATCGGCAGTGTCGGAAAAAACCGGCGGGGGTGACGTCGGAGACCTGCAGAACCCGGAAGGACAGGCTGTGCATAGTCCGGAAAGGGCAGACCTGCGCGGCAGATTTTTTTCGTATAGCCTTTCAGAACCCAATGTTGCGGTACTGGACAGGGCGGAGGTTTATCTGGAGGGGCAATGCATTGTCAGGGGGGAGGAAATACTGAAGGAAGACCGAAGGTTGCGAAAAGCAATGGGATTTCCGTATCGGGGCGGTGAAATGATGCAGCCATGGTATATCCGCAGCTGCAGACCGGAATTGTTGTCCCGGGAGAGAGCGGTAAGAGCAGTTTTTTACTTTTGGATCGATGAACTGCCGGAGGAACTGGAGATCGCAGCGGAGATACCGGAAAACGGGGCGAAGGTTTCTCTCAACGGAAGGGAACTTACCGCATCCGAGGATTTCTGGATTGACAGAGCCTACACAAAGTTCAAGGCGGAGGTTCTGCACTTGGGAGAAAACAGAATTGAGATGGAATACCGCTATCGGCGGGACAGCGGACTGGAAGCCATTTATCTGCTGGGAAACTTTGCGGTGACATTGGAGGGAGAAATTCACCTTTCAAAACTTCCAAAGAAGCTCACATGCGGAAGCATTACGGAGCAGGGACTGCCCTTCTATTCCGGCCGAATCCTTTATGAACTGGACACTCAGCTGAAGGAATATTGTGAGCAGGAGGTGACGGTTCAATTCGGGGAACTGCCGGCGGCACTGGCCGTGCTGCATGGCGAGAAGAAGGAGAGAATTGCGTTCAGACCCTATGAAGCCAAGGTGAAGCGTCTGGAAAGCGTGGAGATGATCTTTAACAGGAGGAATACCTTCGGTCCGCTGCACTTACCCCTGGACTATCAGGGAACCTACGGACCGGAAACCTTTTTGACCGAGGGCGAGAACTGGAGAGAAGAAATACAGCTCTTTCCCCAGGGATTACCAGAGTCTGTTGCGTTCATCAGAACGTGATCAGAATAGAGAAGTTGCAGTAATAAAAGGGGTTACAAAAAAGGAGGGACAGGATTTATGAAGAAAAGGTTGATTGCGATTCTTCTCGCAGCGGTTACGACAGCCAGTATGGTTGGCTGCGGCGCTTCGTCATCGGGCAGTGCAGACACTGGCTCAGCAGATGAAGCAGCAGAGGATACCTCGGAAGCCGAGACAGAGGAGGATACCACAGAAACCGAGGAGGCTGCGGCAGACGGTGACAATACGATTACAGTCTGCGTGCAGAACACAACCGGTGTGGAGGCGGCGTGGACAGCATTGGCCAATGCCTATATGGAGAAGCATCCGGAAATCAATGTGGTGATTGATCTGAAGGCAAGCGACAACTATGACCAGTGGCTGCAGACCGCCATTACCTCGGACAATCCCAATGCGGATCTGGTGAATATCAATCTGGCCGGAGATGCCAGAAAGGGCAGAGCCATCAATTATATGGAATATCTGGACAATGACAGCCCTTATTCCGATGGAACCTGGCGTGAGCAGTTTGACATGGACAAGCAGGTGGTATATTCCGCAGATAACTCCATGGATGCATTGAGCCTGGATTCCGTACAGGTTGTGTGGCTTTACAATGCGGACATCTTTGAAGAGGCAGGTGCAGAAGTGCCCACCACATGGGATGAACTGATTGAAGCCTGTGAGAAGATCCAGGCAGCAGGGTATCAGCCCATTGCTATGGATGGTGACTATACCAGTTTTTATTCACAGACTATGGGCTGGTTGTCCCAGATTTATCTGGACCAGACCAACCGAAGCGATGTCCTGATTACCCGTGCTCAGGAGGGGGATTATGATTATGATCCCGACATCGATGGAACCTGGGAATATGACGTCACGGATCCCTACAACGATGACAGCACAAAGGTCAGCCAGAATCCGGTAAGAGCTTTTGCTGCTGTAGTAGATGGAACCAGGAGAGGAGATACCGACGGTCTGAAGGCAGTATGGACAAACTTTGCAAAGGTATTCCCTGCGTATGCAGGTGGCGACGCCTTTTTCGGAACCAATCAGAATGGTGCCAAGACACTGTTCTATCAGGGCAAGGCCGCTATGATGGTTTCCATCGCATCCGGTATTGTGGAGTACAACAATGATATGAAGGCCGTGGAGGCTGGGGAAGAGGTAACCGATAAAGACGGCAACACGATTGAAAATGTACAGAAGTTCAATCTCGGTTCCTTTAATATGCCTTCCATGACAGGGGATGAGTTTGAAGCAAATGCAAGAACCATCGAAGTAGCTAACGGTTTCATCGGATGCATCTCCAAGAACCAGGAGCATGATGATAAGGTGATTGATTTCCTGATGTATTATTCCTCCGAGGAAGGACAGAGCATTTATATCAATGCCGGTCTTGAGGATGGAATGGTTCCCAGCGGCAAGAGCCTTGTTTATGGTGTTTCCTATCCGGATGAGATTCAGAGTGCCTTTGATGGTCTGACCATGATCGGCAACTGCCAGAAGGACTTCAGCAACCAGCTGGCAAGAGGTATCGGCGAATCTGCTGAAAACTTCCGTGCATTCTATGAGTACAGCTATGATTTCCTGACCGGTGCCATTGATGTGGATACCTGGGCAGAAAAGCATCAGGAGAATATCATGAATCATCTGGAAGGTGCAATGGAAGAGAAGGGGATCGGTATGAATGATCTGGAGAATCCTCAGAATGAGCCTACCGGAAACTAAAATGTAAGATTTTGCTTCTCAGACGGAATTAAATTATTAAGGATACGATAGATTGAAGATTTGATACGGCGGTAAGGTGATTGGTACAGGAATGCACCGAACCGCCGTTTTTAGAAGATGCAGGAAGGAGTTAGGGCTATGAAGAAGGAAACTTCCAAAGGCACTTCCAAAGGCAATAAGCTGCTGATTGTGCTGGCAGTGCTCTGTCTGGCAGCAGGGATTGCTTTTTTTGTCGGACAGTACAATTACAGCAAGAAGACGCAGGGAGTCGAAGGCAGCAGCATTGCAACCGGAGCGCAGAACACCTGCATCGCTTATGATGAAACGAGCGAGCTGCTGATTGCAGGAACACACAGCAATGAGACAGTGGCCTTTAAGGACGGTACAGAAATCTGGAGAGTCAGTGCATCCGGTGCCTACAGCGCCTTTTCCATTGATTCGGAAAAGAAACTGATTTACGCAGCCAATGAGAATAATCATATTTACACATACAGCATGGAGGATGGGAGCCTGCTGTCGGATATTGATGCGCAGCGGCGTATCGTGGCCATGGATGTCTCCGAGGACGGCAAAATTGCTGTGGCAACCAGTACAGGCTCTTCCAAGGCCAATGTAATTGTATACGATGCAGGCGGCACGGAACTTCTCAATGAAAAATATACAGTAAAGGTGAATGGAATCACCTTCACCAATGACGGAGAATATATTATCACCGGCAATAATCGAGGCGAACTGGTCAAGCTGGATTTAGAGGGGCAGAAGGCAGATCAGTATGCCACCAATTATACGGTCCTGCAGATGACGGAATATGGAGAAAACCATATGGTGGTCTGCAAAAACGGCGGCTATTATTGCTTCGACGATGATTTGAATATAATCAGACAGGGAAAAATCACAAATACGGCACAGGCTGTTGTGACCAGTGTGGGAACCGATGCAAACGGCGAATACATTGCGGTAGGATCGCAGGAAGGATATGTCTTTATCCTGGATCAGAATGATGTGCAGATCTATTCAGCGGACACAGGGGCTACCATCAATGCTTTTGCACAGGACGGCGGCAATATCTATATGGCCGGTGCTCATGATTCGGTACAGATTCTTCATGTGTCGAATCTGGCGCATATTCAGACCTATGCCGTGCTGGCAAAGGGATTGCTTTATGCCGGCGCAGCCGCGCTTGTTCTGACCGTGGTTTTCGGTCTCATGGCTATGCCGGCCGCGGCAGCAAGACTGGGAAAGCTTGCAAAGAAAATGTGGAAGAACAGACTGGCTTATATTCTGCTGCTGCCTACCTTCCTGCTGATCTGGTTCTTTAACTACAGAGGAATTCTCACTGC
>CAVAJA010000006.1:0-6090 GCA_963588615.1 Lachnospiraceae bacterium
TTGTGGAGCCAAGGCCGTAGGCCGCCTTCCTGTAGTGAGCCGGGATGCTGCGGATGGAGTCCGCCGCCACGGTCGTGATGGTGGGGAAAATCATCACCGCCAGAACAATGCTGGCCGCCAGAACCGAGTAGCCTCCCATCTTCGCGTGGAAAACATCGCGGATAAAGGGAACCAGAACCGTCAGGCCGATCCATCCGTAAACGACGGAGGGAATGCCGACGAACATTTCAATGGCAGGCTGGAACAGCTTTACGCCGGCCTTGGGAGCAATCTCTGTCATAAAGACTGCAGCACACAGGGCAAAGGGAGTCACGATCACGAGAGCCAGCCCGCAGGTCAGAAGAGAACCCACAATGTAGATGGCGCAGCCGACCTTTCCGCCGCCCTCTGCTGCAGAGTCCGCAGGAGCCCATTCCGAGGAGAACAGGAATTCCAGAACGGAATGATGGAATTTCGTAAACGTTCCGGTGCCCTGATAGATCAGGAACACACCGATGGACAAGGTCAGCAGAATGATGAACAGACCTGCTGCTGTAACAACGCCCTTTCCAAGACCTTCCTTATGAAAATATTCAAATTTACCGGTTCTTGTTTTCACCTTGCTGCAGCTCCTGTCCTGAACCGTCCCGGTCATAAGCTTTGTTGTGACTTCTGTCATGTGTTGGTACCTCGCGATCCACGTACGACAATAACAATAGGGTGTGATCATCTGCGGCAAAATCCGATCTGTGCCGAATCATCACAAACGGCGGTCCGTCTCTGACAACGCCAGAGGCCGGCCGCCGTGGATTCATCTGCATCTGTCCCGCACCTGTCAGTTTTTCTGAACTGACCATTTGCCGGCGTATGGAACAGATGCCGCTGTGCTCGATAAAAGCTTTTCTTAGTTCTCGTGTGCTGCCAGAGCTTCGTCACTCATCTTGGAGGATACGCCGTACCCCATCGCCTCGATCTCTTCGCCGAACTCATCACCCATCATGTAGTTGATGAAAGCCTGTGCCTGCTCAGAGCCTTCGCCGTTGGTGTACATGTGCTCGAAGCCCCATACCTTGTAGGTTCCGTTGTAGGTGTTCTCCAGAGAGGGCTCTACGCCATCGATGGATACGGTTGCAACGCTGTCGTTGTCTACGAGGTAGGACAGTGCTACGTAACCGATTGCACCGGTGTTCTGCTCAACCGTCTGCAGGAGGGTGCCGGAGTCATCTGTCTCAAGTGCTTCGTTGGAAGCCTCTTCTGCGCCGCCCAGAGCCCAGTTCTTGAACAGAGCGCGGGTTCCGGAGGAGCTGGGTCTTGTTACCAGCATGATGTCCTCATCAGGACCGCCAACCTCGCTCCAGTTGGTGATCTCGCCGGTGAAGATACCGGTAAGCTGCTCTGTGGTCAGATCGGTTACACCCAGCTCTGCATTTACAACAGGAGCCATGGTGATGACGCATACCTCGTGATCCGTAAGGGTAGCTGCTACGTCCGCATCCAGTTTCTCCTCCGCGTACACATCGGAGTTTCCGATATCGATCGCGCCGTCTGCTACCTGCTTCAAGCCTTCACCGGAGCCGCCGCCGTTTACGGTTACGATGCAGTCCGGATTGATGTCCATGAATTTCTCAGCTGCTTCCTGTGCAAGGGGCAGCAGTGCGGAAGAACCTGCTGCAGTAACCTCTCCGCTGACAGCCTCAGCTACATCTGCAGTCTCAGTGGTCTCCTCGGTGGTTTCCTCAGCTGTCTCCTCCGTCGTCTCCTCTGCAGCGTCCTCGGTTGTCTCTGCGCCGGTATCTGCCGTGTCGGAGCTTGCGCAGCCGGCCAGCATGCTCATTGCCAGTACGGAAGCCAGAATTGTCCCAATCAGTTTTTTCTTCATAATATTCTCCTCTTCTTGTTGATGTCTTCTCAACATACAAAGAGCGCAGGTTCCGGGGAACCTGCGCTCTCCTGACAATGAACATCCTAGAGGAGAAGTGTAAAATCCATGATCAGCTGATTGTAAAATGTATGTTAAATGCACTGCTGTTCTGCGGCTGCAGACTCCAACCGCCCGCAGGGCAGAAACCGTGCAGGGACGGGCATCCCTAAATCGCCTTCCCAAGGAACTGGCTCTGATACAGATCGTAGTAGAATCCTCCCGCCTTCATCAGGGTATCATGATCGCCCTGCTCAACGATGCGGCCGTTTCTCATCACCAGAATGCAGTCCGCATTCCGAATGGTGGACAGACGGTGTGCCACAATAAAGCTCGTCCTGCCCTCCATCATTGCGTTGAAGGCATCCTGAATCTTGCGTTCGGTTCTCGTATCGATGGAGGAGGTCGCCTCGTCCAGAATCAGCATGGAGGGTCTGCTCATCATGACCCTCGCAATGCACAGGAGCTGGCGCTGCCCCTGCGAGAAATCTTCCCCATTCTCAGATACCACGGTATCATATCCGTCCGGAAGCCTGCGAATAAAGGAATCGATGTGACAGATCTTTGCAACCCGCAGCATCTCCTCCTCCGAAATTCCGGGGTTTCCCATGGTGATGTTCTCGCGGATGGTGCCGGTTTTCAGCCAGGTCTCCTGCAGCACCATGCCGTATCCGTTCCGCAGTGCCTTCCGCTGAATTCTGCGCACGTCGGTTCCGTCCACGAGGATTCCTCCGTCATCCACATCGTAAAACCGCATCAGAAGGTTGATCAGGGTTGTTTTGCCGCAGCCCGTAGGTCCTACAATCGCAATCTTCTGACCGGGCTGTACATGCAGGGAGAAATCCCGGATCAGCTCCTGTCCCTTCACATAAGAGAAGGACACCTTTTCCAGGTCCACCTTTCCTTCAAACGACTCCGGGGCCACGGCATCCTCCGCATCCGGAATCTGCGGCTCCTCCTCGATGAGTTCCAGCACTCTTCCTGCACAGGCAATGGCATTCTGCAGCTCCGTCACAACGCCCGAGATCTCATTGAAGGGCTTGGCGTACTGGCTCGCATAGGACAGGAAGGCCGTCAGCTGCCCGACAGACAAAAGGCCGTGGATGGCTCCGATCGCGCCGGTCACACATACCACCGCATACACCGTGCTGTTGACGAACCTCGTGCTCGGGTTCGTCAGAGAGGAATAGAAAATCGCACGAAGAGATGTCTGCGTCAGCTCCTCATTGAGCGCATCAAATCGGCGAACCACCTCGCCGCCGCGGTTGAAGGCCTTCACCACCTTCTGTCCTTCCACCATTTCATTGATCAGCCCCGTCTGCTGACCTCTGATCTCAGACTGCCGCCGGAACATGGTGTAGGTGTGCGAGGAGATAAAGCCTGCCACCAGGAAGGACAGCGGCGTCAGCGCCACGACAGCCAGCGTAATCCATATGTTGATGGACATCATGAAACAGAATGTCCCGAGAATCGTGATGACGCCGGTGAACAGCTGCGTAAAGCCCATGAGCAGGCCGTCCGCAAACTGATCCGCATCCGCAATCACCCGGCTCTCGATCTCTCCGTAGGGATGCGAATCGATATAACCCAGCGGCAGCTGCTCAATCTTCTCAAAGGCATCGCTGCGGATGTCGCGTACCACATCGTAGGTCATCCGGTTGTTGCAGAGATTCATGAGCCACTGCCCCAGACCCGCCATCAAGGCACTGATCACGATCCTGAGAATGATTCCGAAGACTCCGTCAAAATCAACCTCGTTCGGTCCCAGAATATAATCCACCACCTCGCCTGTAAGCTTTGGGATATACAGCTGCAGCCCCACCGTCATGAGCGCCAGCAGAAGGGAACACCACAGGTAAACGCGGTATTGTCCCAGATAATTCAGAACCTTTTTGATGATCACCTTCTGGCCGCTGTGATCCGTCTTTTTTCTCTCTTTTCCAGCCATTTTCCTTCCTCAGATCTCTCTATTGTCCCTGCGGTCTTCCGTAAAATCCGGCAGCGCAGCGGTCGAAAACCGCACGATCCCGGCCGATTCTGCAGCGGTTTCTCCAAAAGCCTCGGCACGCCTTATCTTACACGACATCTTCCTTCGGGAACTGGGAGTAATAAATCTCCTGATATACCGCATTGCCCGCCAGCAGCTCCTTGTGGGTTCCGATTCCGACCAGCTCTCCGTTGTCCATCACCAGAATCTGGTCTGCATACTGCACCGATGCGGCACGCTGCGAGACGATGAACGTGGTCAGAGTCCGGGACATCCCGCGAATTGCCGTGCGCAGCTTTGCATCCGTGGCAAAATCCAGCGCAGATGCCGAATCGTCCATGATGAGAATATCCGGCTTGCGGATCAGGGCCCTTGCAATGGTCATGCGCTGTTTCTGTCCTCCGGACAGGTTGCGCCCGTTCTGTTCCAGCTCGAATGCCGTCCGGCCGGGCTTCTGATCTACGTATTCCCAGGCCTGCGAAATGTTCAGCGCCTCTTCCATCTCCTCTGCGCTCGGGTTCTCTTTCCCCCAGGAGAGATTGTCTTCGATCGTCCCTTTAAAAAGAACCGCCTTCTGCAGCACAACACCGATCCGACTGCGCAGCTCCTCCTGGCGATATTCCCGCACATCGTGTCCGCCCACCAGAACTTCTCCCTGCGTCGCCTCATAAAAGCGCGGGATCAGATTCACCAGCGAGGATTTCCCGCTGCCGGTGCCGCCGATGATGCCGATGGTCTGTCCCCTTCTTGCCGCGAACGAGATATGCTCCAGTGCGGCCCCCGCTCCCTCCTCGTAGGTCAGCGATACATCCCGGAATTCTACAGCGATCTCGCTGTCTCCTGCTGCCTCTGCCCCCAGCGTTCCGTCCTTCATGTCCGGCTCTACCCGCAGAATATCCGCAATGCGGTCGCCGCAGGCCACCGCCTTTGTCACCTGTATGATGAGGTTCGCGAGTTTTATCAGCTCTACCAGGATCTGGGACATATAATTCAGCAGAGCCACCACCTGACCCTGGGTGAGTGCTCCTGCATCCACGCGAACTGCTCCCGCGTAGATCAGATATGCCGTTGCCAGATTGATGATGACATAAGTCACAGGATTCATGAGACCGGAAATGCGGCCCACAAAGCGCTGCATCGACGCCAGCTCCTCGTTGTGCTCCTGAAAGCTCTGAATCTCACTCTCTTCTCTTCCGAAGGCACGGATCACACGGACACCCGTCAGATTCTCCCTCGTTCCCGTCATGATCTGATCCAGCCGCCCCTGCACCTTGCGGTAAAGCGGCATCGTAATCAGCATGATTCCGAAGACAACCACCGACAGAACAGGAATTACGACAACGAAAATAAATGCCGCCTTTACGTCCACCGTAAAGGCCATTATCATTGCGCCGAACACAATGAACGGCGACCTCAGGAACAGACGCAGCACCAGATTCACGCCGTTCTGCACCTGGTTGACATCACTGGTCATTCGTGTGATCAGCGTATCGGTTCCGAATTGGTCCATCTGGGAATAGGACAGCTCCTGAATGTGCGCGAACAGCGCATGCCGCACCTTTGCCGAAAATCCGGTGGCAGCCTTTGCCGCAAACCACTGCGCCGTTACCGCAGCGGCCAGTCCCACCGCCGCCAGCAGGATCAGGATCCCGCATCGACCCATGATGTATCCGCGATCGGCAGAGCCGATTCCCGTATCGATGATCGCTGCCACCACCAGAGGAACCAGGAGCTCAAAGGATGCCTCCAGGAGCTTGAACAGGGGCGCCAGAAGGGCCTCCTTTCGGTAATCCTTCATGTATTTAAGAAGATCTTTCATAGAATTGTACCTTTCCACTCTGCGTCCCGCGCCCCCACCGCCCGGCATTCCGCACGCCGCGATGCACGAACCGGGCAATGAACTGCCGCCTGTCATCTGCGGCTGCATATTCTATCTGCTGATTCTCACCGTTTGAATGATGCACCTTTTTGTTCCAATGTTCAAGTGAACTCTTGCGTGATCTGGAGCAGCATAGCTGTAACATAACCCTCTCCCCTGCGTATGAATAGGCAGAAACGAGATGTGAAGCTTTTACTTCATATTCATTTCCGACAAACATTCGGATCACATTCATACAAAAGGAAATGACACGATAATAAGGAGTCATTCAAGGGAGGAGAACCATATGAGTACAAACGGAATTATCATTCTCGACTGCATCATCAC
>CAVAJA010000007.1:0-3155 GCA_963588615.1 Lachnospiraceae bacterium
TGTAATGCTTGTGGAGCGAAATGCTCCGGTAATCTGTATTCGGTTTTGAAGGCACCGGATGTATGCCCTAATAGCTCAGTGGTAGAGCACGCGGCTGTTAACCGCGGTGTCACAGGTTCGAGCCCTGTTTGGGGCGTTAGTGAGAGGTGTACAACGGGCATCTGTTCGTTGTACACCTTTTTTATTCGTTTATAGATGTGGGGACCCTTAGCTCAGTTGGTTAGAGCAGTCGGCTCATAACCGATCGGTCCTGGGTTCGAGTCCCGGAGGGTCCACGAGGAGAGCGGTCAGAGAATGATCGCTCTTTTTCATTATCATACAGGGGAATGTTATATTATGAATTTCCTGAATTTCTTCTCAATAGCTGAGTGGATCGGAACCGTTTCCTTTGCAATTTCCGGTGTTATGGCGGCAAGGGAATATCATATGGATGTATTTGGCGCAGTTGTTCTGGGCTGTGCCACAGCGGTCGGGGGCGGAATGATTCGAGATTTGATTTTAGGGGTGAATCCGCCCATGATGTTCCGAAATCCGAGTTATGTTCTGATCTCTTTCATAGCTTCTTTAATTTCTTTTTTTCTGCTGTACCATCATGTGGAGCGTCATGATTTTATGATTTTGCATCAAGAGCAGACAGAACGTATTCTTAATATTACAGACAGCCTTGGTTTGGCAGTTTTCGTTGTGGTCGGCTGCCGCACGGCGATGGATGCAGGATATTCAGAGCATTGTTTTTTATGTTGTTTTGTCGGCGTTGTGACTGGAATCGGGGGAGGAATTTTACGGGATATGATGGCTGGACAGATGTCCATCATCATGCGGAAGCGGGTTTACGGAGTGGCAGCCATATTGGGGGCAATAAGTTATGTTTATTTGATTGCGTTTGGTGTATCAGAACTGGCAGCTTCCGTTGTCTCGATGCTGCTGACCTGCCTGATTCGATTTCTTGCCATTCATTTTCGATGGAATCTTCCCTGTATTTAGAGATGCGGGTGCTGAAACTACCATGCCTGCTCGCACATCCACGTAGCCGCTGTCCGGGATTTTTACAGTAATAGATACCTTTTTTTGTAACAGACAGTGGATTTTGTTAAAATGGATGAAGCGGTGAGTGTATCGGTTCAGTGTCGGATCTTCGGCTCATCGAGATTTCCGTCTGTTTTAAATCAACAGAATGAAAGGTGTGTAAAATGAAAAGAAAATGCGGGGTACTGCTGCCGGTGACATCATTGCCGTCAGAATATGGAATTGGATGCTTTTCAAAAGAAGCGTATGCATTTGTGGACTTCCTTG
This sequence comes from Lachnospiraceae bacterium, assembly GCA_963588615.1. Lineage (GTDB taxonomy): Bacteria > Bacillota > Clostridia > Lachnospirales > Lachnospiraceae > CAG-791. The sequence continues at coordinate 1,294 of CAVAJA010000007.1, forward strand.
CTGAAGCCGGACAGTGTTATTGGCAGATTCTGCCTCTTGGACAGACAGGATATGGAGATTCACCGTATCAGTCTTTTTCGACTTTTGCAGGAAATCCGTATTTTATTGATATGGAATCATTGATAGAGGCCGGCTACCTTTCAAAAGAGGACGCGGATAAAACGGCGTTTGGCGAAAATCCGGAGTATGTGGATTACGAGAAGATTTACAAGGGGCGTTTTGCGCTGCTTCGAGCTGCCTATGAGAACAGTCCTTATGCATCAGTGCCGCATAATCCCTGGATGGGGGTATCGCATGATCCGGAGCGGGAAGAGTTTGCGACATTCATTGATGACGAGAAGTCGTGGCTTCCGGATTATGCATTGTACAGCGCTGTTAAGAATGCAAATCATGGAGCCAGCTATATCGAGTGGCCGGAAGATCTGAGGGTTCGAAATCCGAAGGCGTTGGAGAAGGCAGAGGAAGAATTTGCGGATGAGATCCGATTTTATGAATTTCAGCAGTTCTTATTTGCAAAGCAATGGAAGGCTTTGAAAAGCTATGCAAATTCCAAAGGAATTCAGATCATTGGAGATATTCCCATTTATGTAGCGTTTGATTCTGCGGATACCTGGAGTCATCCGGAATTGTTCGAGTTCGATGAAAAGGGGTATCCGATTGTAGTGGCTGGCTGCCCACCGGATGCATTCTCTGCGACGGGTCAATTATGGGGAAATCCGATCTATCGCTGGGAATACCACAAGGAAACCGGATATCAGTGGTGGATCGAAAGAATGGCGAATTGTTTTCGCATGTATGATGTTGTAAGAATTGATCATTTCCGTGGATTCGATGAATATTATGCGATTCCGTTTGGAGATTCTACAGCAGAATTTGGAAAGTGGTATCCCGGACCGGGAATTGATCTGTTCCGGGCAATCCAAAAAGCGCTTGGCAAGCAGCAGATTATTGCCGAGGATTTGGGCTACATCACCGATTCTGTGCGGAAACTGGTGAAAGCGACAGGTTTTCCGAACATGAAGGTTCTTCAGTTTGCATTTGATGCAGAAGAGCCGGGGACGGGAGATTATCTTCCTCACAACTATCCATCGAACTGTGTGGTATATACCGGGACGCATGATAATGAAACGATGCGCGGCTGGTATCAGCATGTTTCAAAAAAGGATCGGCTGTACGCAAAAGAGTATGTTGGAGTTCGATCTGAGAAGACGGCGGCATGGGCCTTCATTCGCACAGCATTTGCATCGGTGGCGGATACATGTATTATTCCGATGCAGGACTACCTGAACCTTGGGGATGAAGCCAGAATCAATGAACCTTCCACATTGGGCGGGAATTGGCAGTGGAGAATGAAGTCGGATGTTCTGGATACAGAGCTTGCGGCAAAAATGAAGAGACTGGCACTGATTTACGGAAGGCTGTAATTAGAAAAAATATCCTATAACTTAGAAAGAACATCGATTCACCATGTTGTAATTTTCAAAAAATGAAAACACGGTGAATCGATGTTTTATGCTTTGCGGAGCACGATTTCGTTCATTATGATGTCTGGACGCAGAATCAAAGCACCAGAAGAGAAAGCGTCAGAGACCGCTCAGGATACTGCATCACATTTTAACTGGCGGAATAAGAATTCAAGAATGGTAGAGCGGAGCACGATGCCGATCAGAACGCCGGTATCGTCCACAACAGGGACGAAATTCTGTTCGGTAACATAGCGGAACAGTTCTTCCATATCAGAATTGGCGCAAACACTCTTATAATCCCTCTTTCGGCGAACCGTCATAACGGAACGATTTTCGCAGGGTCGAATGTCTTGTCCTTCTTTTTGCCGAAATGCACGCAGCAAATCCCCCTCACTG
>CAVAJA010000008.1:0-2137 GCA_963588615.1 Lachnospiraceae bacterium
GTGATATTTATACACTTGTTTTTTCAAAATCCGAATGCTATAATCGTCAAGTCGGTTGTGAAGCAATCGACACAGTTGAATACAGAGGTGTCGTCGAAGGGCTAAGACTGCGGTCTCCAAAACCGCCAATGGGGGTTCGAATCCCTCCACCTCTGCGCTTAGAACAGGTGGGAAGCGGCTATCGATGGCTGCTTCTTTTTTTGTTATCTGCTACTGTAAAAATCCCGGACAGCTGCTCGCGCAGATGCGCAGCAGCTGATTTTTGTTTGTTGCGAGGCGTGTGCGGGCAGGCATGGTAGTTTTAGCACTCAGCGATTACAACATGAATCGGGCGCCCTGTGAGCGGATTCATGATTGTTTTTTCAAAGTAACTCATCTGTGATCGGAAGGAATCTCACAAATTGAATCAGCAGTTCCACCCTAATTTCTCATTGCCTGTCTGTGAAAAAGGCTGCTCCCTATGCTATAATCGCCACAGTATGTCATTGCTTCAGAAGAGTTGCGACGGAAAGATCACGTAGCGATTCTGAAAGATGATTCGAAATCTGAGCGATAATCCAAACTGTACCGGGAATGTACCCGCACAAGGAGACAGCAGGAATGAGTGATGTAAGAAGAGTCTATGTTGAGAAAAAGCAGCCCTACGCCGTAGAGGCGAGGCACAATCTGGAAGAAATCCGTGCCTTTCTCGGCATTCAGGGAATTGAGGAACTGAGAGTACTGATTCGCTATGATGTGGAGAACATTCGGGATGATGTATTTGAGACGGCATGCCGCTGTGTGTTCTCGGAACCGCCGGTTGATGATTTATATCTTGAAGATTTTCCGGCATCGGAAGGCGCTTTCATTTTCTCGGTTGAGGCTCTGCCGGGACAGTTTGATCAAAGAGCAGACTCTGCGGTTCAGTGTATTCAGCTGCTGAATCCGGATTCTCATGTCATCATCAAAACGGCCAAGACCTATGTCCTGACAGGGAACGTCTCGGAGGAGGAACTGACCAGAATCAAATCCAATCTGATCAACCCTGTTGATTCCAGGGAGAATAATGATCCGAAGCCGCAAACTCTGGCAGCTGAATATGAGGATGCACCGGATGTCAGAATTTTCGACGGATTCATTGACATGAAGGAAGGCGAGCTCAAGGAACTGTATGGATCGCTCGGGCTGGCTATGACGTTTGCGGACTTTAAGCTGATCCAGGATTATTTCAGCGGTCGCTTTGACGGTCAGGTACACAGGAATCCTACGATGACGGAGATTCGTGTGCTGGACACCTACTGGTCGGATCACTGCCGTCATACCACGTTTGCAACAGAACTCAGGGATGTCACCTTTGAGGATGGCTATTATCGTGTCCCGATGGAAACAACGTTTCGGAGCTATCAGGATACCAGGGAGGAGATGTACAACGGCCGTCCGGATAAATATCCCTGCCTGATGGATCTTGCCGTTATCGGCGTCAAGAAGCTGAAGGCGGAAGGAAAGCTGACAGATCAGGAAGAGTCGGACGAGAACAATGCCTGCTCCGTAGTGATTCCGGTGAAGGTGGATTACGGTCAGGGACCTGTAGAAGAAGAGTGGCTCATGTTCTTCAAGAATGAGACGCACAACCATCCTACCGAAATTGAGCCCTTCGGCGGTGCGGCAACCTGCCTTGGAGGTGCAATCAGAGATCCGCTTTCCGGAAGAGGATATGTGTATCAGGCTATGCGCGTTACCGGAGCGGCAGACCCGACGGTTCCTGTTTCAAAGACTCTGGAGGGGAAGCTTCCTCAGAAAAAACTGTGCACGGGTGCAGCGCAGGGATATTCAAGCTACGGCAATCAGATCGGACTGGCTACCGGAGAGGTAAAAGAAATCTATCACCCCGGATACGTCGCAAAGCGCATGGAAATCGGCGCGGTTATGGGTGCCGCAAGGCGCTCCGATGTCATCCGTGAGAACAGTGATCCGGACGATATCATCATTCTTCTGGGCGGCAGGACCGGGCGTGACGGCTGCGGCGGAGCAACAGGCTCCTCGAAGAAGCACACGGAGAAATCGCTGGAGAGCTGCGGTGCAGAGGTGCAGAAGGGAAATGCACCGATGTCATCCGTGAGAACAGTGATCCGGACGATATCATCATTCTTCTGGGCGG
>CAVAJA010000009.1:0-12282 GCA_963588615.1 Lachnospiraceae bacterium
CCTGCCGCCGCTGCCAGAGCTCCCGTATGCAAATCTTCTTTGTAGGTAAACCCGGGATCACGAAAATGAGAATGCGTGTCCACAAGCCCCGGTGCAACAACGCAGCCCTCTGCATCAATCACCGACGCTCCTGCTCCCTTCTCTTCTGTCTCCCGGCTCGCTGTTTCCCCCGGGAGCAATTCTTTGATTTTCCCGTCATCCCCAATGACCACATCCAGCTTTTCCTGCAGTCCGGAGGCCGGATCCATTACAAGTCCGTTTTGAATGATCAGCATAAATTCCTCTTTCTATTTGAAGAAACACCTATATTCTGCGATATTTCTGATGCAGATAGGCAGCAAATCCAAACAGTCCAAACGTCTGAAGAAGCTGCAGAATGACAGAGGACCACACGATGGCGACCGCCCTGTCAAGAATCACATAGGTTCCCATCTGCATGAGAGAGGCACTCAGAATAAATAACGCAATCAATCCTGCTGCCGCCACTTTCATCGGCCGATCGTTCAGCATCACCCCTGTAATGAAGATTCCCAGTGAAATGGCAACCAGCATGCCGATGTACTTAAACGCATGTGTATTGTTGTACATCATCCGAAAAACAGACATGGCATTGCCATCGGTCAAATTAAAAAGTGAGAACAAATCTGCCACAAAATTCCGATAGATGTCTGTCAGGATCAGATCAGCCACTTTAATTCCAACCAGAACAACAGCCCACACTTCCAAAAGCTGCAGGACAGCATTTCCGGACAGGATGATCTGTCCCTCCAAATTCTCTACCGGCGCACGCCGTTCCGATTGCCTTTTCAGTATGTGGTAGGAGAACAGAAACAGGATCCCAATGATGGTCACCTGCACAATTGACATTCCCGTCTGAACCTTCCAGTACGAAGCATTCAGCATATCCGGATTGAGCGCATCCGCCCGATTGAAGGAAATGCGGAATATGCCGCTGGCTCCTGCAAATATTAAATTAACTGTCGCCACATTCCATATCGTCCAGGACAGAACATGGGACCGAAGCCTTGTGCGGATTCGTATATGTGCAGCCATATGGGGCATGAAGCCTCCTTGCATCAATTACAATCATTGCCAAAAACAGGTGCCGAACAGATGCAATCATTGTAGCATTCGGGACGAGTGATTCACAGAGGCATTTGTTTTTCGCAAAAGCAGCAGTCCGATTCCCACCGTCAGAACATCCGCCGCAGGCTGAGCAAGCAGAATCCCGATGTATCCCATCACGGCGCGCAGACCGTAAAGACAGATCACCAATACCACTCCCTGTCTGCTGAATGCCAGAATAAATGCCGCAAATGCCTTTCCCTCCGCCTGAAACAATGTGGTAAGCGCCAGAACAATTCCCACTGCGGGTCCCGAAATCATAAGACAGCGCAGGATTGTCACCCCTGCATTCACCACTGCTGTGTCACTCATGAATACCTGCAGAATAGGCCTGGAGAACACAAAAGCGACCACCAGGAATCCTGCCGAAAGAGAAATCAGCACCTTAAGATCGAATCTTACGAATTCCTTCAGCCGCTTCTCATTTCCGGCCCCATAGCAGTAACCGAATGCCGGCTGAATGCCGAACGCAAAGCCCACCAGCACCAGTGTACAGATCATATTGATCTTCATTGCAATTCCAAGGGCAGCCACCTTGTCCGTTCCGTAGCTCACGAGACAGCGGTTGGTCAGGAGGGTTGCCAGAGACTGCATGATATTCGTTGTCGAGGCCGGAATTCCGATGAAAAGCACATCGCGCAGCATTGCCCCGCTGATCCTGCAGTCTGACGGCCGGATGGAAAGTGTGGAAGCTTTCTTTTTCATTGTAACCAGCAGCAGGATATCCGAGATGAAATTGCTCAGCACCGTTGCCAGTGCTGCACCCCCTGCGCCCAATCCCAGAACATAAATAAAGATGGGGTCCAGGACAATGTTCAATATCGCACCGATCACCGTACAGATCATTGCAGATCCTGACAGTCCTTCCGTCCGCAGCAGATTTCCCGGCACAACATTCAGAATGACAATCGGCGCGCCGGCAGCCAGCCACGTGTAATACTCCATCGCATACGGCAGTGTGTCCTCTGCCGCGCCAAGAAGTGTCAGAATCGGCGTCCGCAGCATGAGGAGAACCAGCGCCGTGAGACATCCGAAGCCAATCGAACCATATATGCTGAAGGCACTGACGCCGGCGGCTCCTCTTTGATTTTTCTGTCCCAAAAGACGTGAAATCAGATTGCTGCCTCCCAGACCGAAGATATCGCTGAAGGCCACCATCAGTGTAAACACCGGCGCACACAGCGAAACACCTGCCACCAGTGCTGTGTTCGCCGTTCTCGCAATGAACCATGTATCCGCCAGATTATAGACCAGACTGACCACCATGCCGATTACAACCGGAAGCGCCAGTTTAAAATACGCTTTCGAAATCGGCATTTTTTCAAACAATTCGTTTTCCATTTTCTCTCTTAACCCCGCTACATCTGTCTTTACGGACACTAAGCGCTATTTTATCCCGTTTCCCGTCTCTGTGCACATGGTTTCGTAACATTTCCTTTCTTTGATCGTATGCAATGTTGAACGGTTCATAACAGAACAATTCTGTAAAAGGAAGGCATTTATGCCGGGAAGGAGAATTTTATGAAGAAGAATACGATCATCGTCGTTGAGGCCAGATCCTCCGGCGTAAGCTACATCAGCGATATTCGAAAAATGGGGTATGAGCCCATCATCATGGAGGTTCCGGTACCCAATGACCCCGAGGAGGGATGGCGAGCCCTAAGCTACACCCTGAACGGAGAATCCGTTCCCGAGATCATCACGACCCAGCCGGATTACGATAAAACACTGGAGATGGTCCGCGGGATCGATCCTGTGCTCATCATTCCCGGCTCCGACAACGGAATCAATCTTGCCACACAGCTCTCGCAGGATCTGGGGCTTAAGGGGGAGGATCCCGAAAGACTGCCCTACATGCGCAAAAAGGATCTGATGCAGGAGGCGGTGCGCGCATACGGTCTTCGCAGTATTCATTCGAAAAGAATTTCCACAGAGGAGGAGGCCGTTGCCTACTACAGAGAACAGGCAAACAAAAAAGCGGTTATCAAGCCCATCTCCGGCGCAGGTTCAAAGGACGTGTGCATCTGTCTGAATGAAGAAATGGTTCGCAATGCTGTTCGGCTCAATCTTGCATCAGCCTCCGATTTCGTGATTCAGGAGTTCATCGAAGGAGAAGAATATTTCTGCGATACCGTTTCCATCGACGGCGAAGTCCTCCCGACCTTTGCAATGAAGTATCACAAGAAGCTGGTGCCCGGCTACGGCATGGTCTACGATTACGCCGAGTACATCAGTCTGACAGATCCGGAAATCGCTCCGATCGTAGAATATGCGGTACAGGCCACCAAGGCGGTCGGACTGCGCTTTGGACCGATGCACGGTGAATACAAGCTGGATGACAAGGGTCCTGTTCTCATCGAAGTAAACTGCCGCCCCGCCGGTACCCTGGTCAAAACCTCCTTTTATGATGAGACCCTCGGCTTTCACGAGACGGATGTCGCTCTTCGCTCCTATCTCGATCCGGACGGAGCGCGCCGAATCATAAAGGAACATACGCAGTCGATCAAGTCCTGCGGCGTGTATAAGTTTATCATTCTGGAGAACGACATCTATGTAAACAAAATCAAGGTTGAAGAAGCCTGCCGCGGCCTTCCCTCCTATCGGTATTCCCTTCGAATTGCCGGAGAGGCCGGAAACATTTTCCGGAAGACGGTTGATGTCAATACCACCGGCGGTGTTGTCTATCTCGCCGGAAATCCTGAAGATGTCCACAGGGATCTGGAGTACATTCAGGATCTGGAGCAGCATCATATTGAGCAGTTGTTCGATATTGCAGAGCCCGCCTCCGTCATCGTCCATCCCGCTCATTCTCTGATTGCATCATGATGAGCAGAATCATAGCAAGCAGACCGTCTCAAACAATGATCTGTAAACGGATTTACATTTACAAAAGAGAGCAGGAAACAGGCAATGCCGATTTCCTGCTCTCTTCATGACCACCCCTGATTCGAATCCGAATCGCATTGGCCGTCTTCTCATTCCGTTACGCTTTGGCTGATATGCGATTGCCGTCCTTCCGATTCAGGTAAATGAAGAAGCATACGTTCAATACAATTCCCACTGCCGTGGAGGTAGGAGCAGCAAGACCAATCATGGTAAGGCTGGCATCCGGCTGAATACTCATGATATAAGACATCGGCAGGCGAACCAGAAGGGTCTGCACCAGTCCCTGAATCATAACCCACATGGTCTTATTGTTGCCATTGTAATATCCCACCATGGAGAACAGCACCGCTGTAACAATTGCCTCCGGTGCAAAGCCCTTCAGATAGGCGTGTGCTTTCAGAATTACCGCCTCATCCGTCGTGAATACCGCCGAGAGCAGATCCCCCTTCAGGAATACCAGAGCAAACACAACAACACCAAAACAAAGGCCTATGGTGATGCCGGTAAACATTGCCTTTTTCGCTCTTTTGTAATTGCCCGCCCCCACATTCTGCGACACGAAGGACGCCATGGACTGCATCAGGGAGCTCGGAATCAGCATCGCGAAGTTTACAATTTTACATGCAACGCCGTACCCGGAAGATGCATCCAGACCCAGGCGATTGACAAAGGCACACAGAGCAAGGAAGGAAACCTGCGTCAAAAACTCCTGCATGGCGAGCGGCAGACCGATGGAAAGGAATTTTCCGCATTCCTCATTCAGCCGAATGTCGGACTTCTTAATTGTGAAGGAGAGGTTCTTTTTCAGCAGAATGACCACTGCACAGACCACGCTGATGGCCTGCGCGAATACCGTTGCAAGGGCAGCACCTGCCGCATCCATATGAAGACCTGCCACCAGCAGCAAATCTCCCACGATGTTCACAATACATGCCACCAGCACGAACAAAAGCGGCGACTTGCTGTCTCCCATTCCTCGAAAAATGGCAGCCAGCAGATTATAGGCCACGATAAAGAAGATTCCGCTTCCGCAGATTCTCACATAGCTCTCGGTCAGATCCAGGGCCTCCGACGGCGCCTGCATGAGGACCGAAATCGGCCTCGCAAAAGGCACCATCACCAGGAACAGAATCACCGACAGGATTGCAAAAACAATCACCGCACCGCCGATCACTGCGCCAATCTTAGATTCTCTCTTTTCCCCGAGATATCTTGCAATGAGTACGGTAACCCCCATCGCCAGCTGCGTCACGACAAAGGTAACCAGATTCAGCACCTGACTGCCTGTGGAAACTGCCGACAATCCTGACGTGGAGCCATAGTGTCCAACCACCAGAAGGTCCACTGCACCGTACGCTGCCTGGAGCACCAGTGCCCCCAGAATCGGCAGCATGAAAAGAGCCAGCTTCTTTGGAATGCTGCCCTGTGTAAAATCCTGCTGATCAGTCTTCAAGATGAATTCTCCTTTCACACATAATCTGATGCACCCTTCCTATGGTTCGGATCATTGTCTCCACGTCTTCCTCCGGAATATCCCGGAGATAGGATGTCAGAAGATCAAAGCACTGCCTGTTATACTTTCCCGACAGTTCCTTTCCCTCCGCAGTGATTGCCAGATAAGTCACCCGGCCGTCCTCCTCTGACGATACCTTGCGGATATATCCTTTCTGCTCCATCTCCTTTACCGTCCGCGTCACCCCCGGCCGCGGCAAATGCAGGGCATCACTGATATCCGACACCTTCGCTCTTTGCCCTTTCTGCTCCAGAACCTCAATCACATCCAGATAATGGATGTACGAAGAGGTCACTCCCTCCGGCAAAACCGGCAGGAGCTCACGGATTCTTTTGGCCTGATAACAGGCATCCATCATTCGTTTTGCCAGCTCGACCTGCATATTCTCTCCGTCTCATCTGCGTTCTGTGCAGTGAGTCAGAACCGCGCAGAATTAATTACCACCAGTAATTATCAGTGGTAATAATATAGCTTGATCTCTCCTTTGTCAACCCCGCGTACCAACATGGACATTGAACCTTCTGTACGACGATGCAGCACATGAAAGTGCACACAGACACGCAGAAAGAGGACATCCATCACCTTGCATGTGACCGATGCCCTCTCACTGAATAAATCGATTGATCTGCATTTCTACAGTTTGCGTCTCCTTTCGATTGCTGTATGAAGTTGTCACGGATTCATTTCATCAGGTTCCCATTGGTTCTCACCTGCTAAGCGGTAATCAGCTGCCCCGTTTTCCAACCTTTGGCATTTCGGTAAATCCTCGACTCCACTGTCGATACCGTTCCAAACCATCGGCTTCAGGCCTCTTTCATCACTCTTACAGCACGCCTTCAAAACGTCTTGCTTAGTACATTGGATCATCCTCTTATGAATCACCGATTCCTCGATTGTCGTTCTGTGTTTCCTTCTGTGCCCTTCGGACCGTCCTCCCTTCCTCAGATTTTAAACTTCTCTTATCTTTTTCTTATCTCTTGTTTTCCTTTGTTGATTGTATAGTACCGCTTTATTTGAGATATGTCAAACTATTTTTACATAGTAATTAAATTGTCTGTTTATTCACAATTCGCGTTATAATTCAGTAAATATATCATCTTTCTATCGTAAAATTGCAGGCCGCTCCTGCGTAAACGCGCCGTCTCCCTGCGCAGACAGCAGTCCTGCATTCCCCTATTGTTTCAGAAACTCCGCAAGCTTTCCGAAGTCCTCCTTTGCCTCCCTGAAATAGGGCGCAATACAATAGCAATGCACCATGCCCGGTCTCTCCGTTACGGTATACGGCACACTGCTGCGCCTGCAGGCTTCTTCATATTCCGGAAGCGCGCCGTACAAGATCTCGTCCTTGCTGTAGAAAAAATGAATATCCCCCGTTCCTGTAAAATCGCCGCGCGATCCGGCCAGCATATATTCCGGCACATTTTCTTCTCCATGCCGCATGAATTTCTCCACAGAGGCCATAAATGTATAATCATTCCCGACGTCGCTGTCATTAAGCGCCTTCATTCTGGCATGTTCCGCCTCATTCCAGGGACATTCCCCCGGAGAAATCGCCGCAATATGCCGCGGCTGTGCCAGAGGCCTCCCCAACGCACTGTTGTGGGCTGCGATTCCAAGTGCCAGCATTCCGCCGGAAGAAAATCCGCATGTACTGACATTTCCGCCGCCGTAAATTCCGACCATCTGCCGATAGCACTCATAGGACATTTCGTATGTTCTGGTAATGCAGTGTTCGGTACAGAGCGGATAAAACGGAAACCATCCGTCACATCCCGTGGCCGCACACAATTTCTGCAGAACGGCAACATCCCCTTTGTCCGGTCCGATCATCATTCCGCCCCCAAAAAAGAACAAAATGGCATGCTTAGCCGGCGTCCGCTCTTTCTGCATCACAAGGCACGGGAACTCATCCAGAATCACCTGCTTTTCATACACGAATTTATGATCCGATGGCAGATAAAATTCCCGATTCCGATTCATTTTATCGACCATCTGCAGGAGTTCCTTCTCCGGCTTTCCGAACATCTTTTTCACTCCGGACAGTTTGAATCCAACACGAACCACAGATGCAAGAACACTCATGCTCTTCCCCTCTCACAGCGAATTGTTAGTCATGTCTAACATTCACATAATATCACATCGTACCGGAGAACAACATCGGCTGTCAGGCAAAAAACGTCTGCACGAGAATCATATAGGCGATGGTTCCTGCAGCCATCGAAATCATCATATTTTTCTTCCAGAGAAAGCTCCCGGCCACAATTGCGATTGCAGCGGCCTCTGCAATGCCATAGGTTCCTCCCTCCGAAAAAGAAACATTCCTCAGGCAGTAGACAATCAAAAGGCCGAACACTGCCGGAGCAAGATACTTTCCCAGATAAACAACAAAATCCGGTGTCTTCTTTCCTGCCGGGAACAGCAAGTACGGAAGATATCTGGTCAGAAGTGTTGCCGCAACGGCACATCCAATGGTCACAAGCTGCTGCGTAAGTGTCATTTCACTCATTCAGATCCTTTTCTCCTGTGTTTTTTATCCCGATACCTTCGAATTTCTTCCTTTCTGCATCCCCGCATTCTGCACCTTGATCCAGAACAGGCCGCAGAATTGTCAGAGCTGCCAGGATTGTCACCATGGAAGGAATGATAAAGTTGTCTGCCCCCAAAATCAGCAGACAGACGACAGAGCCTGCGATTCCCGCAAAGGAGCTGACATGCCCTCTCCAGGTATCCTTCAGCCACTGATTCATAAAGATGGCGACGAACATCGCAGTCATAACAAAATCCAGCCCCTTTGTATTGAAGGTTATCTTCGAACCAAAAATCGCCCCCAGTGCGGTTCCTGCAATCCAGTAAAGCTGATCCAGAAGGGATACCCAGAAGTAAAACCATCCGCGGTCCACATTTTCAGGAACTGCTGTAGAATAGTTCACAGCAAAGGTCTCGTCTGTAGTCGCATAGATTAAATAGATTTTCTTCCAGCCGGTTCCCTTGTATCGATCCAACATGGAAATTCCATAGAAAAGATGCCTTGCGCCCACCATCAGCGCCGTCACGAAACACGCCAGCGGGTGAAAGGAAGACATCAGAATTGAAACCAGCAGGAATTCCATGGATCCTGTGTAAACGATGACCGCCGTCAGAATCGGATAAGGCATCGGGAACCCGCTGGTTACCATGAGGATACCATACGTAATTCCCAGAAAAACATACCCCGCAAACACCGGAATGGTCTGTGGAAACGCCGACCGGAGAGCTGCGCTCGCGACTCCCCGCCTCTCTTCATTCAGGATTTTCTTCATCCAAGATTCTCTTTCTCTGCATAGATTTCCTTCACCAGCCTGCAGCAATACTCCTCCAGCGAATCGAAGCGGATCTTTCCCTCTCCTCTTGCTGCTGCAGCACACCCTTTCCGATATTTCTCCAGGCGTTCCTCATCCTGGTAAAGAGATTCGATTTTCCGCTGCAGTTCCTGCACATCACCGGCAGCAAAAAGCTCCCCCGTTTCACCTTCTGCGATCATTTCCGGGGTTCCTCCCAGATTTGATGCCAGAATGGGGGTTCCGTTCATGATCGATTCAATCACAACAAAGGGTCCGTTCTCATACCATTCTGACGGGAAGACTACAAAGGCCGCCCCCTGAATTACCCGCTGCAGTGTTTCCCCTTCCAGAAATCCGATCTCAAGGGTGTTGGGAATCCGGTCAATTTCCTCTTTAAGTTCTCCCTTGCCGGCAAAAACAAAGCGGACGTCCGGTAATGACTCTGCCGCCTTCAAAAGAGTCGCCACCCCCTTCTCCCGGGTATACCGGCCAAGATAGAGAACATACCGCTCCGGAAGCCGCATGCTGTCCGAGCTCTGCATCTTCTCCGGCTGTTGAGTCTGCTGCATATCGACAAAATTATGCAGGGTCACCGTACGCCCCTCCAGCTGCGGATTGTGAGACAGCATTCGGTTCAGAAAATCCGAAGGACATACAATCCGGTCCACCTTCTCATAGGTTCTCTTCCTCTGATACAGTCTCGCTTCCAGAGTTCCCAGAAGAGAACGGAGAGCGGAGTTGTGAATGCACCTGCTGCGTGTGCAGTTCCAGACCTTCCCGTCGATGCACTTCGTGCAGACCTCCCCCGTGGAGGGGACTCTCAGCAGATGATTGGGGCAGACCCACTGGGCGTCATGCGCAGTATACACAATCCGAATTTTCGGATCGAATTCCTTCACTCCGTCGATGATGGAAGGCGTCAGCTGAAAATTGATGTTGTTCAGATGCACGACATCTGCATGGAAACGTTCCAGCACCTTTTTGATGTCCGCTTTCGCCCCCCGTGAATACAGAATCTGAAGCGGATACGAAAGCCTTGAAATTCCGGATCCCTCGTGAAAATCCATCGGAGCCGTGTAAATTCCGGCTTCGTTCCCGACAATCCGCCCCTCATGCTCCATTCCGAAATACTGCACCTCGTGCCCCATGGCCGCAAGCTGTGCCCCCACCTTGAATATGTAGGTCTCCGATCCGCCGTTTGGATACAGGAACTTATTTACCATTAAAATACGCATAAGATTTCCTCACATCAGACGCAAGAAAGCCCCGGAAAACTTTGATTTTCCGGGGCTCTGAAGCTTTTGTATAAAAATTATCTCTTGGAGAACTGAGGTGCGCGGCGTGCGGCCTTGAGACCGTACTTCTTTCTCTCCTTCATACGAGGATCGCGAGTAAGGTATCCGGCCTTCTTCAGTACCGGGCGGAAATCTGCATCTGCCTCCAGCAGTGCTCTAGCAATGCCCTGACGGATTGCGCCTGCCTGACCGGTGGTGCCGCCGCCCTTAACCGTGATCTTGATGTCATACTGATCAGCGGTGTTCGTAGCTACGAGAGGCTGCTTTGCGATGGTCTTCAGAGTCTCAAGACCAAAGTAATCATCAATGCTTCTCTTGTTAATGGTGATCTCGCCCTTGCCGGGTGTCATGAAAACTCTGGCTACAGAAGACTTTCTTCTGCCGGTGCCATAGTATACTGCTGCTTTAGCCATCTTCTTATCCTCCTAATCAGATATCCAGAACCTCAGGTTTCTGAGCGGCATGGTTGTGATCGGGTCCAACATATACATGAAGCTTGGTATACATCTGATCGCCCAGCTTTCCCTTGGGAAGCATCCCGCGAACAGCATGCTCTACAACAAATGCAGGCTTCTTCTCCAGCATCTCACGCAGAGTCGTATAAGTGGAACCGCCGATGTACTTGGAATGACGGAAGTAAATCTTATCCTCCATCTTCTTGCCGGTTACCTTGATCTTCTCTGCATTAACGATGATGACATAATCACCGCAATCCAGGAAAGGAGTATAGATGGGCTTTTTCTTGCCGCGAAGAACATTCGCAACCTCGGATGCAAGGCGGCCAAGAGTCTTATCTGTAGCGTCAACAACATACCATTTTCTCTCAATGGTATTAGCGCTCGGTACGTAGGTCTTCATATAAATGCCTCCAATTGTTCACTATCATTCATATCCAATGTGTGATTCGCACCGGCGCCTCGCATATTCGCAAAACCGGGGAGTCTGCTAGTCCTTGGGAGATCCCGTTGATCCATCCTTTGGGCATACTATCGCCGTCACACGTTTAAATATTATAAGACGAGCCCCTGCCCGCGTCAACTCATGTTTTGAAGTATCTTCAGCTACATCGAGGTTTTCCGAAGGAAAATCGAGATGCGGGTGCTAAACGGATATGTTTTGAAAATCTATTTCCCGGAAAGATCTGTTTTCCGTATGATCTGACGAATCGGAAGGATGCACTCCGGTGACATGGACAGCTCATCTACCCCCATTTCAAGGAAGGTCCTCGTCAGGGATGTGTCCGCTCCCAGTTCGCCGCAGATGCCGACCCAGATTCCGGCCTTGTGTGCGTTGTTCACGACCATCCGGATCATTCGGAGAACAGCAGGATGATGCGGGTCGTAGAACGCATCCAGACTTGCATTCTGTCTGTCAATCGCCAGCGTGTACTGGGTCAGATCATTGGTTCCGATGCTGAAAAAATCCGCCTCCTTTGCCAGCTCGTCACTCATCATAACTGCCGCCGGCGTTTCAATCATAATGCCCTGCTCCGGTTCTCTGAAACGAACCCCTTCCCTTTTGAGTTCGTTTTTTACTTCCGATACGATTTCCCGGATGCGATGAATTTCCGTCACGCTGGTAATCATCGGATAGATCACGGAGATATTGCCGCACGCAGCGGCCCGAAAAAGAGCCCGAAGCTGTGTTCGGAAGATCTCCGGCCTTGTCAGACAAATGCGGATGGCGCGGCATCCCATTGCAGGATTCTCTTCCTCTTCCATTTTAAAATAAGCACACTTTTTATCCGCCCCGATATCCAGGGTTCGGATGATCACGGGTTTCCCTTCCATTTTCTCCGCTGCCGTTTTATAGATTCGGAACTGCTCCTCCTCCGACGGAAAATTCTCTCGCTCCAGATAAATGAATTCACTCCTGAAAAGCCCGATCCCATCGGCATCATTCTGCAGTACAGACGCAATTCCCTCACTGCTTTCTATGTTTGCATGGAGAATCATCCGTCTGCCGTCAAGCGTGATGTTTTCCTTTCCCTTCAGTTTCTGCAGCAGCTCCTTCTTTCCTGCCTCTTCATTTTGCAGCAGCATCATTCTCTCGAGCAGCTTTTCATCCGGATCGATATAGACGCAGCCATCTTTCCCGTTTACAACTGCCAGCCTGCCGTCAACAGACTCATCCAGAGGGATAC
>CAVAJA010000010.1:0-3862 GCA_963588615.1 Lachnospiraceae bacterium
GGAGGAATGCCGGAATCCGCAGCTTTGCAGACGCATATTCCCGCGAAGGATTTGAGCGCACGCTGACCACCGCAGGAATCCGCAGACCGATGCTCGTCAGAATTGCAAAGATATTGTTATAGCCGATAAAGGAGAGGATGAGATCCGGCTTCTCTTCCTTCCATATTTCCCGAAGGCCGGCAAATCGCGCAAGAAAGCCTCTCACGCGGCCCTTCTCCAATTTTTCCCTTGGAGGATCGGAATAGATTCTGTGAATTCCTGCCGGTTCCTCCTCGACATGCCGATGGCTTCCCCACGGAACCTCCTGTCGGCGTTTTCCGTACGGCTGCCCGGTCTGCGGATCCCACAGGCCGTGAGGCAGGACATATTCCGGCAGCCTGCAGTATGTTGTGACCAGTGTGACCCGCCATCCGCTTTCATAAAGATGTTCGGCAAGATTCGTCATCACACGTTCGGCTCCGCCTCTTTGCAGTGAGCCGATGTAAAGACAAATATGCGGTTTTGAGCTGGATAGTGACTGCAACGATCTCCTCTTTTCTGATTTCCGGCGTTCTTTCCTGCTGCGGCGCATCGCTCTGGACTATTTTGCCGCTTCTGCGATCACCTGCTCCATGTAATCCTTCCACTGCCCGTAGATCTCCTCTGTGCCGGCAATGTCGCGGATTTTTCTTGCTTCTCTTCCAAGCTGCGCCCTCAGCCCCGGGTTCTCGATCAGCTTTGTCAGTGCCGCTGCCATTGCGTCCTCATCGCCAACCGGAATCAGCAGTCCGTTGACTCCGTCCTGAATCAGAACCCTCGGCGCACCGGAAGGACAGTCTGTCGAAATGCAGGGCATTCCCATCGCCATCGCCTCCATCAGTGCATTGGGCATTCCCTCATAGTCAGAGGGAAGCGTATAGATGGACGCCTTCGGAATCAACTGATCCAGCTGATCGGTTCCGCCCATCAGCTGCATCCACTCCTCTGCGTTGTTCTTTTTTATGATCTGCTCGAGTTCCTCCTTCGTGCCGTCCTCCGCATCCGGTCCGTAGATTCGAAGCGACCAGTCCGGATGGTTCTGATGCACTCTTGCAAAGGCCCGCAGCAGCATCGCCTGATTCTTGAATTTTACCAGCCGTGAGCTCTGGACCACCACCTTTTCCTGCTCAGCATAATTCGGATCCGGAAGCTGCAGATATTTGTCGTTGATCGGGTTCAGAATGACCCTCGAATTCTCCTGCAGGTAGGGTTTAAAATACTCCCTCTGCTCTGTGGTCTGATAGACACAGCCGTTCGCCCTCGGGAACAGCAGACGAATCTGAAGTTTGTCCGTCCAATGCCCATAGAACGGCTCCGGATTGTTGCGGATCGAGATGATGACCGGGATAGTCAATCCAAATGCTGCCGTCAATGCCCGAAAGTTCGGCCGATGCATATAGGCACACAGCACATCCGGCTGTACTTCCTTCAGAAAATCCCTCAGATATTTGATCCGAAGGCAGAACTTCGTCCATCGGCCCTTCGATTCATCCTCCGGCTTCAATCCCACATTCACATGATGAACTCTGGGATCCAGGCGGAATTCGTCCTTGTCGATCCATTCCACAGTCACATAAACGTCATAGCCTTCCTCTGCAAATTTGTTGGCCAGATTCGATACAACGCGCTCACACCCGCCGTGCACCAGACAATTCAGATGAAATGCTATTTTCTTCATACTCCCATATCCTGGCCTGTCGCCTTATGAATTTCCTCCAGATACGCCGCTGCCACCTGCTCTCTGTCGAACTCCTCCACCATTTTCTGTCGGGCTGCTGCGCCCATGGCTGCTCTCTGACTCCTGTTCAGTGTCAGGAAGTGCCGAAGTGTCCGGATCAGCTCATTCGCTGAGTGCGGTGCAAAGCCATATCCCGTCACACCATCCTCATAGATCTCCCGGCAGCCTGAAATATTCGATGCAATCACCGGCCTTGCGCAGGCGGAGGCCTCCATCAGGACATTCGACATTCCTTCGTGCCACGTAGGCAATACCACGGCAGAGCAATTCGCGTAATAGTCGTGCATATCCGGGTGAAAGCCCAGCTGCACAATCTCTCCCCGCGAGCTTCTCTCATCCAGCTCCGCCTGATAGTCCTCATCACAATAGCCGCAGATGGCAAAGGTTACCTTGTCGGAATGCAGGACCTCCGCCGCCTGAAAGAACTCCTCAATTCCCTTCTCCTTCATCACCCGGCCCACGTAGAGGAAATTCGTCTTCTCTCCCTCCGGATAGGGGATCGGCTCCCAGATCTTCGTATTGACTCCGGATCCCGGCACCAGTCGGTCACTGCCGCTGACAAGACCGGATCTGCGGAAAATCTGACGGTTCTCCTCGTTCTGAAAGAATACACAGGCCGCATCCTTCATCCCGGTGTAATACAATCTCTCCACCAGGAACAAAAGCGGACCGTTCTTCTGAAAGGTGCTCCCAAGCCCTGTAATCGTGGGAAGGTACGGAACATGCGCCTTTCTGCAGGCATATCCACCATAGACATTCGGCTTTATGGTATACGTCAGGACCAAAGCCGGCTTGTATTTTCTCAGAAGGCGCTGATAGGCCCGGAACAGCTGCAGATCCTGCAGCGGGTTCATTCCTCGCCGGTTGATGGGCGTGTTCTCTATGATCACGCCCTCTTCCTGCAGGAGATCCGTTTTCACATTGTCCGGCAGGCTGGCCACCACCTGATACTCCTTCAAGAGCTTTTGAACCAGTTCGTTTCGAAAATCGTAGAGACCTCCGGACGAGTTCGCAAGAATCAGAATTGTCTTTTTATCACGCATGATCAGCCCCTCTGCTCGATCCGTTCCGAGTCCCTGCAGATCTGGATCTCATTGTATTTCATCATGTATATTCCGCTGTCATAATCTCCGATGGTCACCGGATTTGCCTTCCCTGACAGATTCTGCAGCATCATGGTGGGAAAATCCACACCGCACGCATAGGCATGCGGATATCCGCCGCCGAACCTCGGATTCACCTCCGAAAGATACCACTCTCCTTCCGGAATCCTGTCGGTCTCATTTTCCTTTCCATGCTCGTCATGGAAAAGATCAATGTCAATCATTCCACGGAATCCGCATCCTTCCGCAAAGGCCGCCAGCTTTTCAAAAAGCTCCGGTGATTTCACGGAAACAGATTTATCCGTTTCACCGGCCCGCATGCGCAGCTTCTTTTTCAGAAACATGGAAGTGCACCTTCCGGTAATAAGATCCACATACAGATCACAGCCGTATTCCTGTCCCCTCATCAGCTCCTGCACCATGAGGTCCTTTTCATTGTGAAAAAGGGTGTGAATGGTCTCGTCATTTCCGGCAAGATTGATATTCAGACTGGCGCTCCCATTTCTCGGCTTTACGAACACGGGATACGCTGCCTTCCCTTCTGTCCTTGCCTGCAGGAAGGAGTCCTCTGTGATCCAGCAATTCGCTGTCCGAATGCCCTTGTCCTGCAGCATCTGATACATCCGATATTTATCCAGACAGATTTCACACAGGTCATAGGAAGAGACGACAGGAGTCACTCCGATCGCTTCAAAGCGCTCCCTTTCCTTTGCAATCAGAGACAATTCCGGATCAATCAGCGAAAAAACTCCCCGAATTCTCTCCTTTCTGCAGATATCCAGAACCCGGTCCAGATAATCCGGTGCCGTGATCCTCGGAACCAGGTACGCCTTGTCCGCATCATAAAGAGCCGGCGCAAGATTGGACGCATCCGTGGCGACCACGATGCCGTTTGATGCGACTGCTCGCTTAAAAGCCTGCACCACCTTATTCCTGGTGCCGGCACTGAGGATTAAAATGTTCAGATTTTCAATATTCTCCATCCTGTTCACCCGGACCTCGA
>CAVAJA010000011.1:0-8350 GCA_963588615.1 Lachnospiraceae bacterium
CGCAGCGTGTTGATCGTGTCTTGTCGCCCTCCGCATGGAGGGCGTGGATTGAAATCGAAAGGCTTCCCGCAGCGTGTTGATCGTGTCTTGTCGCCCTCCGCATGGAGGGCGTGGATTGAAATTAAAAAGATGTCTTCCAGCGCATCCAGCAGGGTTGTCGCCCTCCGCATGGAGGGCGTGGATTGAAATGAAACTATTGGAAAGCGGAAGATGTTGCAGTAGCCCGCAAGTTCCTTGAAATCGATGGACATTTCTGTGGTCATCTGCGTGACCTCCCTATCGTCTGTTCAAGCCCTTAAACAGCGGAGATATACCGCGTATAATAATTGTGTAAAACGGGATTAAACAGAGCGAAGACAATTATGGCATACCGTGAGTTAATAAAAAAATTCAATAAGATCCGGGATTATATGCGGGATTTCTATGTCTACGGGTTCCGTACCAGAGAGGATTTTGATCGAAAGAGCGGCCGCAGCTATGACAATGAGCGACGCAGAGCAGAAAGCTGGCTGGGGGATGCGATGTCATTTCACAGGAATTCCTGTGGGAAAAGTGTGTTCGTTTCCGTGGACAATCGTACACTCGCAGGCAACCCGCTGTATCGTGCGTGGAAAGCCAAGAGCTTTACAGACAAAGACATCACGCTGCATTTCCTGATTCTGGATGTTCTTGCAGGTGGAGAGGCTTTATCAACAAATGAAATTGTTGATCGAATTGCAGCAGATTATGTGCTGGAGGAGTTTCGGCAGGAATTGCCGGATGCGGCAACCGTTCGAAACAAGCTGAAAGAATATGCTTCACTTGGAATTCTGCAGACAACGCAGAGAGGGAAGGAAATTCTCTATGCCCGAAGAAAAGACGACATCGACCTTTTGTCATGGGAATATGGCATACAATATGCTTCTGAGACAATGCCGCTTGGAGTGGTAGGATCCTTCCTGCTGGATAAGATGGCAGGAACAGCGAGGAAAACGACAATTCTGAGTTACAAGCACCATTATCTGATGGGCGTTCTGGATTCGGAAATTGTTGAACAAATATTGGAGGCAAGGGATCAAGGCAGACGGCTGGAACTTCAGGTTAGAACAAAATTCAGTGAACAGGTGCATCAGCACAAAGTATTTCCATTGAATATCTACATTAGTACCAGAACCGGACGGGAGTATCTGCTTGGATATCAATATCGCTCGAAACGTCCGAAAATGTATCGGCTGGATTACATAAAGAAAATCGAAATTCTGGAATGTGAGCCGGAGCCGCAGCAGCTGGAGAAGGCAGGAAATCGTTTTAAGAGATATTTGTGGGGGACTTCGTCGGGAAGCGAGCGGAAACGGGATCTGGATCATCTGGAATTAACCGTTCATGTGGGGGATGGAGAAGGCTTCATTGTTGACAGACTGCGGCGAGAGGCACGAAACGGAATGGTTGAACAGGTGGGAAATCATTCCTGGCGTTATTCTGTCGACGCATATGATTCTGGGGAGATGCTTCCCTGGCTGCGTACCTTTACCGGACGAATTGAGAAGCTGGAATGTTCAAATGCAGCAACAGCAATGCGGTTTCGACAGGATCTGGAGGAAATGCAGCGGATGTATGGAGGCGGCCATGGTGTTTCATGAGATTTATGGAAGCTACTATAATGTCACAGCCGCAGTGCTGTCAGAAGCGGTGCAGGGGACATTAACGAGGAGCCGTCTTGAGGAGATTATATCTGAGAAAGGCTTTGGGGAAAGCAGTATCTGCATTCCGACAGCTCTGGCATCCGGACGCTGGCCCTTGTTGCGGAAAAATATGACCACACCCATTCAACATATTCCGACAATGCCGCTGACAGAGCTGCAGAAAAGGTGGATGAAGGCTGTGCTGCAGAATCCGCGTGTACAGTTGTTTGCGGAGGACGTTCAGAGACTGGAAGCAGAACTGGATGGCGTGAAACCGCTGTTTGATCCGGATTTTTTCGTGTATTTCGATCGTTATCAGGACGGAGATCCATTCAGGGACGAGCGGTATCGGGAAAATTTTCGAAGAATATTGGTGGCGCTCCGAGAGAGCCATAAGCTGCGGATACGGTTTGAAAGTAAGGTGCGGAAACTGGAGAAAACGATTCTTCCGAGTAAGCTGGAGTACTCCGCAAAGGATGACCGGTTTCGTCTGATCGGATATTCTCTGAACGGAAGAATGTATATTATACGGCTTGGCAGTGTGCTGCAGGTGATGCTGATGGAGCGTGCGGCAGAAGAGAAAATGGAAGGAAAAGCGCCTGAGCATAAGGAAATACTGACCTTGGAATTGTTGGATGAACGAAATGCGTTGGAACGCGCCATGATTCATTTTTCGGATCTGGAAAAAGAAACCATTCGTCTCGATGAACAGCATTATCTCATTCATTTATGCTATCGAGAGGATGATGAAATTGAGATCCTGATACGGATTCTGTCGTTTGGCCCGATGCTGAAGGTGACAGCACCGGAACGAATGGTGAAGCTCATAGAGGAACGATTAATCAGACAGAAAAGCTGCGGGCTCTGAACGAGTTCGCAGCTTTTTTTTCATGATGTGAGTCAGGCAGGAGAGTAGGATGAAAAGCATGAAAAGCACATACAGCAATAAAGAGGCTTTGGAAGCAGAGGAAAGAATCCTCGTATGCCGGTTCAATTCCGGTCGAATAAGGTGCTTTGGTGGTTTACAGAATATTTGGAGGGAGGTGTTCTATGCAAAAAATGATGCTGAATGAATTGAAAACAGTCTGCAACAGCACACGAACAGAAAATGGTGGAGCAGCTTATATCAGCACCCGGTCGGAATGCCTGGATTTATTTGCAGCGATTGGTGGGCTTCGAAATGCAGACGAAGAGGAAATGATAAATCGGTTCATGAGAGCCTATGTGGAGAATGCAAACCTTGCCATGAAGCTTTTATTTTATGCGCGTGATATCCGAGGCGGATTGGGAGAGCGGAAGATATTTCGATCCATTCTGGAGCAGCTAGCTGTCTACGAGCCGGAGAGTGTAAGAAAAAATGTCTGCTATATTGGCAAGTATGGCAGATATGATGATTTGTTGATTCTATTGGGAACTCCTTGCGAAGAAACTGCAATGTGCTGTATTGAGAAACAGCTGCAGAAGGATATGACAGCCATGACATTGGGAGAGAATGTTTCACTTCTGGCAAAGTGGCTTCCCTCCGTGAATGCCTCAAGTGAGGAAACGGTGCAGCACGCTAAGTACATTGCAAGAAGGCTGAGGCTTTCGGATTCAGAGTATCGGAAGATCCTGTCAAGGCTGCGTGTAAAAATCAGAATCCTCGAGAACAATCTGCGGGAAAGAGACTATACCTTTGATTATGAAAAGCAGCCGTCCCGGGCACTGTACAAATACCGAAAGGCTTTTTTGAGAAACGATGAAGCAAGGTACGTGCATTTTATGCGGAAAGCGGAGACAAAGGAGGCTCGGGTGCATACAGGGGCATTGACGCCCTATGATGTGATTGCACCTGTCATTACGGCTGCCCGGAGAGGGTATGAAATTTCGGAAGAGGAACGCCGTGTGATGAATACGACTTGGGAGGCACTGGAAAATTTTGCAGGAGATGAGAGAGCACTTGCTGTGGTAGATGGATCCGGCTCCATGTACGTAGGTGAGAGCCCGCTTCCTGCAGCGGTGGCGCAATCGCTTGGAATTTATTTTGCAGAGAGGAATTCCGGGTGTTTCCACAATCATTTCATTACTTTTTCCACTCGGCCGCAGCAAATCACCTGTCGCAGGAAGAACTTCCGTCAAAGCTTTATATTATTTCCGACATGGAGTTTGATTGCTGCAGCAATGCGGATCTTACCAATTTTGAAAACGCAGGAAGAATGTATGAGGAAATGGGGTACCAGCTGCCGAAGATTATTTTCTGGAATGTAGCCAGCAGAAACCAGCAGCAGCCGGTGCAGATGAGCGATGCAGGGGCTGCACTGGTTTCGGGAGCTGCGCCGCAGATTTTCCGAATGCTGCAGAACGACGTACTTGACCCGTATCATTTTATGCTGGAGGTTCTTGATTCGGAGCGTTATGCGTGTATTACAGCATGATGTAAGCAGAAGCTAAGTGGATGCAAAGGGACATGAAAATGGATAGGATTGAGATTAAGGGAAGTGTGAATACTGCAATCTGCTACGCATCGGTTGTAGAGGACGAGGCCATTGAGCAGATTCGGCGAATGTGTAATTATTCGATGTCGGAAGGCTGCCGGATACGCATTATGCCGGATGTTCATTATGGAAAAGGCTGTACGATCGGAACGACTATGACAATTCAGGATAAGGTTGTCCCAAATGTAGTGGGAGTAGATATTGGCTGCGGAATGTATACCGTGAATTTGGGACATGCCAAAATCGACTATGCAAAACTGGATGAGGCCGCCCATTTCATTCCTTCCGGGAAAAATATATGGGAAGGACGCCGGGAACGATTTGAACTCGAGGAGCTTCGGTGCTACAGAGAATTGCGAAAGACGAAATGGCTTGAGAGAAGCCTTGGGACGCTCGGGGGCGGAAATCATTTTATTGAGATCGATCAGGCGGCGGATGGAACGAAGTATCTGGTAATTCATTCGGGGAGTCGAAATCTTGGGAAGCAGGTGGCTGAGTTATATCAGACACTGGCGGTGAACCTGAATAAGGGAATAGGTGATTATCTGGAAGCCAGAGAAGAGATTATTCGAACCTACAAGGAACAGGGACGGAGATCTGAAATACAGGAGGCACTGAAACAGCTGAAGTGGAAAAAAGAGGTGCAGGATTCGGAGATGCCGACAGACCTGTGTTATCTTACCGGCAAGTATTTGGACAATTATCTGCACGACGTTGAGATTTGCCAGAGATTTGCACGCATCAATCGTGAGAGAATGGCGCAGATTCTGATAGAGCGGACGGGATTGGAAGGAACCGACGCATTTCATACCATTCATAATTACATTGATACAGAGGAGCGAATCCTTCGAAAAGGTGCGATTGCGGCGCATAAAGGGGAAAAGGTACTGATTCCGATCAATATGCGGGATGGATCAATTCTGGCTGTGGGAAAGGGAAATCCGGAGTGGAATTACTCGGCACCGCACGGAGCCGGAAGAGTTATGTCCAGAACCCGAGCAAAGGAATCGATTACGATGGAGGAGTATCGGGCCGCAATGGAAGGAATCTATACAACCTCCGTGAATAAGCATACTTTAGATGAATCGCCGATGGCATATAAGTCGCTGCAAGACATCATTGATGTGATTCGAGATTCTGTGGATGTGATTGATGTGATGAAGCCTGTTTATAATTTCAAAGCCTCGTAGGGGAAAAACTGTGAAAGATGTCAACCGCAAAGCGAATCCTATCCCATGGTCTATGAAGAGACACCTGGTTACGGACCGGGCACATGCCGGGTGAGAACCCCGGTTGGAACGAAAATGGCATCTTGTAAAAAAGCAGCTGCACGGAAAGAGATCCGGGCAGCTGCTTTTCGCGTGATGCATGTGTGAAGGAACGATTCTATGAGCGTTCTGCCAGTCCGGCAAAGATGACGTCACTTTCCGCTGCCGTGGTGCCGCATCCTGCCAATACGCCGGACATATCTCCGGAGAGGATCCGCTGAAGATCCGACTCCAGTGAGCTCTGTGAGGTTACCAGACGTCCGTGGATGCCGCAGTTCTCTGCACCCAGAATATTCTCATCTCTGTCATCAAAGAAAATGCATTCCGATGCTTTCAGGTGATATTGCTCCAGCAGCCAGTGATAAATCTGCGGCTGGGGCTTGCTCTCGTGCATCTGATAGGAGACGGCCATGCCATCCAGATCGCTCATGAAGTCGGCATATTCTGTGTGCTTGCGGAAGAGTTCTTCCGGGTAATTGGACAGCAGATAGATTCTGTAGCCCATCGCTTTGAGCTGGTGCACCAGCCTCCACGTCTGCACACGCGGCACATGCATATACTCACCATGCCGGATGAAGTCGGCAATGATCGCGGCATCCTGCGGAAACTCCTCCGCAAACTCTGCAATGAGTTCCTCTGTTGTGTAAGTACCCAGATCAAATTCATGCCAAAGCAACCTGGGATCCTCGAACATTTCTTTCCCGATGCGGTCAAGATCCTCCTCGGCCGCACCCAAATCCCGCAGCAGGTCCTTCCAGCGGTAATGCAGCAATACGTTTCCAAGATCGAAAATCAGATTGTGAATGTCTGTCATAAACTCCTCGAAATGATTCTGAACTGAAACCGATACGACAATCATCGTAACATGAATGCAGCAAAGAAGGGAAAGAAATATAAATTTTAAACGCACATATTCATGATCCGACTTTATTGAATCGGATGCAGAATTTATATGATTGGGTGTGGTGGTTGACGAAATGGAGGTGAGAATGATATCTTCTCTGGTTGTTAGCAACGTCTAACAATGGTTAGCAATCAAAAGAGGAGGCTATTATGAGAAATAAACTGATATCGACAGTATTGTGCATTGCTGCAATTGCAGCAATGACATCGGGATGCGGCAGTGCTGCGCAGAACAGCACAGATGCAGTTTCCGGTTCGGAGGAGACCGTGGTGTCTGACACAGAGGCTTCTGCAGAAGCATCAACGGAAGCGGAGGAAACGGCTGCCGAAGAGGACAGTGAAACGGAGTATCCGATCACCATTACGCATGCATACGGGACGACGGAGATTACCGGAAAGCCGGAGCGCATTGTAACACTTGGCTGGGGCAATCAGGATACGGTTCTGGCACTTGGGGTTGTTCCGGTCGGAGTATCTGCAGCGAATTACGGATACGTGACAGAGCACCAGCTGCACCAGTGGACAGATGATGCATTTGCAGAGCTCGGTGAGACGGATCCGAATGTGTTCAGTGATACAGACGGCTTTGATTATGAAGCCATCAGTGATGCCGCACCGGATGTTATTCTGGCAGCATACTCAGGGATGACACAGGAAGAGTATGAGACGCTTTCTGCGATTGCACCGGTTGTTCCATTTAAGGAAACCGCATGGAAGACGAGCTGGAGAGAGCAGACGATTGAGAATGCGGAAGGCATGGGAATGAAGGCGGAAGGCGAAGCACTGGTTGAGGAAACTGATGCGCTGATCGCAAAGAAGGTTGCCGAGCATCCGGAATTTGAGGGAGTCAAGGCCGGCTTTTTCTGGATCAGCGCAGACGATTTCAGCACGTTCTATGCATATCTTCCCGCAGATCCGAGAGCATCCTATCTGCAGGATCTGGGCTTTGAGCTGCCGGACAGTATCCAGGAGATGGCAGGAGATGGCGCGGAATTCTCTGTCACTCTGAGCCGCGAGAATGTCGATCAGCTGTCCGATATCGATCTGATGATTGTCTATGGAGATGAGGAGCTTCTGGAGGCGCTGCAGGCGGATGATCTGATGTCGCAGATTCCTGCAATTCGTGACGGCGCGGTGGTTTTGCTGGACAGCACCACTCAGCTGGCGGCTTCTTCAACACCCAGCATTCTCTCCATTCCGGCAACGATTGATGAATATCTGGAGCAGCTGTCGGAGGCCTGCGGAAAGATTACAAAGTAATGGGGAGGAAAGGTGCGCGAATAAGAACACAAGAAAATATGAGCATTCGACGTAAAAATATACTTGTCTATGCAGGTATGCTGCTGTGCCTTCTGTTGTGCGTATTCCTATCCATAGCCTACGGAGTAAAATCCGTAGGTTTTCACAGCATGGTAGGAGCGTTCGTTGAGAACGGAGCACAGACTTTGGAGGTAAATATTGTGCAGGCCAGAATTCCAAGAACCGTGTTCGGGATTCTGGCGGGAGCTGCTCTTAGTGTCTCAGGACTTCTGATGCAGTCCATTACAAGAAACCCGATTGCAGATCCCAGTATTCTGGGAGTCAATACAGGTGCATCGCTGTTCGTTGTGTTCGGAATTGCTTTCCTGCATATTCAGCATGGAAACCAATATATTGTTCTGGCCTTCCTGGGAGCATCCGTCACAGCAGTCATGGTATACGGCCTGGCGTCTGTCGGGGGCGGAGGAGCAACACCGATTCGTCTGGCACTGGCAGGAGCGGCGGCTTCGACGGCACTGCAGTCACTGGTCAACACGATCATGCTGCCGAATTCCAGCGTGATGGATCAGTTCCGATTTTGGCAGGTGGGCAATATCGGCGGAGCAAGCTGGGAGGATATCCGATTGATTCTGCCGTATTTTGCGGTCGGTTTTCTTCTGTCAGTGGTATTGGTGCCGTCCCTGAATGCGATGGCCCTGGGAGATGACGTGGCAACCGGGCTTGGGGTCAATGTGACGTTAATTCGCGCATTGGCCGCACTGGCGGGCGTTCTTCTGTGCGCTTC
>CAVAJA010000012.1:0-3146 GCA_963588615.1 Lachnospiraceae bacterium
GTATGGATGGAAATATTGCGCCGCCAGCCGCGGCAGCAGAGAAGAGGCCAATTTCTACACAATTCTCATGATCTGGGGGATGTGCGGCTTCTATGAGACCATCCTGTATACGGAGGCCATGTACATCATGTGGCTTTCCATGTGCTTCTACTACCTGAATCGAAGAGATTATTTAAAGATGGGAGTCTGCGGCGCGCTGTGCACGGCAACACGTAATACCGGTGTCTTCTTTGTCTTCTGCATTTTGTTCGCGGTCATTCGCGACTGGAGAGAGGATCATCTTCGGGCAAAAGGATGGAAGGAAACGGTACTTGCGTTTTTTGCAGAGGCTTTCGGCGATGTCCGGCTGGTTCTCGGAACGATGCTGGTTCCCCTCGGGCTCTTCAGCTATATGCTGTATCTTTACCGCCTTCTGGGGGATCCGCTGGCCTTCGTTCACATTCAGAAGGCATTCATGCTGGATACAAAGCCGGGAATCGTTGAAGTTATGAAGCGCGCCTTCGGGCTGTATCACACGCAGGCGTGGTTCTGGCTGTATCTGGTGCTGCTGCTGGCCTTGCTTGGGCTGCTGCTGTGCAATCCGCGAAATGATGAGAGAGTATGGAGCGTGATCAACTGGCTGATTCCTCTGCAGCGGGGAATGGGCTGCATGCATCGATACATGCACATGGCGGTGACGGCAGAGCTGACCTTCTGCGATTTCTGTATGAAATTCAGCAGGAAACTCCGATGTGTCATCCTGCTTGTCTGCTTTCTTCTGGAATGTGTGCTGATGCAGCAGTGGATTGCAGGAAACGGATGGCTGGTGTGATGCGGGAAGTGAAAACGCCTTTTGCGTGAGGAGGAAAATGAAGAATCGCAGGCATTCCTTGATAAGAGCAGCGGCGTATGTTGTGTCCGCGCTGCTGTTTATATTCTATATTTCGATGCTGATCTGCAGCATGAATCCGCAGACTTCAGAAGATTATAAGATGCGGTATCTGGATGAGGGATATTTCTGGGAGGAACAGGAGCCGTGATGGGACTTGCAGGCTGGCTGGAGGGAATCGGCAGCAATGTATATTGTCTGCTGCTGTATGCTTTGCTGGCTCTGATCATTTATTATCTCTTTCCGGTAAAGCGCCGCCCTGCGGTTCTGCTGGCGGAAAGTTTCTTGTTCTACTGGCTCTGTGATGCAGGATTTTTCATCCTGATTGCGGCAGAGACACTTTTTACCTGGCAGATTGGCAGACGGATTTCCGAAATGGTGAAAACAGAGGGCAGGGGATCGGCGGCAAAGCGATCGCTGCGGATCCTTCTGGCTGCCGGAATCGGGATGATCCTGCTGGTTCTGTGCTTTTTCAAATACGAACATTTTTTTGCAGAGACCGTGGGATTCTCAGCGGCGACCGTGATGATGCCGCTTGGAATTTCCTACTACAGCTTTCGTGAGATCAGCTATCTGGCAGACATTTACAGCGGCAAGCGCAGGGCTGAGGAATCGCTCCTGTGCTATGCGGCGTATGTTTCCTTTTTCCCGCATATGGTCAGCGGCCCCATTGCAAGGTCCGAAGGCTTTCTCGAGAGAATCAGGGAAGGACTGGTCTGGAGACCGGAGCTGGCCTCGGAGGGGCTCTACCTTGTGGTCTCCGGGTTGTTCAAGAAGGTCGTTATCGCAGACAGGATCAGCCCTTATGTCGCAGCGATTCTGGCCGGCTACCAGGATTATCCGTCCATCGCCCTGTGGCTTGCTCTGTTCCTGAATGCCGTCTATATCTACTGTGATTTTGCAGGGTATTCGGAGATTGCCATCGGAATCACGAAGCTGTACGGGATTCCCTGCGAATCGAATTTCAGGCGTCCGTACCTTTCGTCTGACATGAAGGAATTCTGGCACAGATGGCATATTTCACTGTCCTCCTGGCTGAGAGATTATGTCTATATTCCGCTTGGGGGGAGCAGAGCAGGGAAGCTCAGAACGAAATGCAATGTGATGATTGTCTTCCTTCTGTGCGGGATCTGGCACGGGAATACGGTGACGTACCTCATTTGGGGTGCGTATCATGGTATGATGAATGTGCTGACGAAGAGGAAACGCAGCAGGATCGGCAGAATGCTCGGCACCGCGTTGGTGTTCGTGTACAGTATGTTCGGCTGGCTGCTGTTCCGCAGTGACACGCTCCGAATGACCGGCGGATACCTGCTGCATCTGTTTTGGGGCTTTGAGCTGAGCTATGGGGCGATTACGGCCAGCATTCTTCCGTTTACGCTGGATAATACGTGTGCCGCATATCTGCTCACGATTCTTCTCATGCTGGTGTTTCTGGCCTTCATGGAGATGGAGGATGAGTATTGTCCGGAGCGCGCCGCAAGGCGCAGGGCAATGCGGTCCGGTGCAATGGTACTGTGTATTCTGTTACTGGGAGTCGTAGGCTCCGGCAGCTTTTTATATGCGAACTACTAAGGATCGACAAAACGGCAGATGGATCCGCGGTCTTATCATCGGAATTCTGATCGCAGCTGTGCTGACCGTTGTGAAAGATGAATATGCGCGCTTCCTCCTTTCCCATGCCAATTACGGGATGCAGGCACTGATTACGGGACAGAAGGAAGGCGAGCTGGACCGTGAAGAGGGAGTGAACCTGTTCATCGGCTCGTCCATGTTCCGGAAGGGGCTGGACATTGATCTTCTGGACGAGAGTCTGGAGGGGGACAACTATATTCTGGCCTACAACGGAACCCGACCGTTTCAGTGCTGCGAAGAGATCCGGTATGCCGTCAGAAAGGGCGTCAAAATCCGGCATCTGTACGTGGATCTGTATGCCTATGCATTGAATGTGGAGCCGTGGGTGGAGGACAGCAGACTGTTCCTGGAAACGGATCTCTCCTTCAAGGTGGAGCTGTGGAAGGAGATGCGCGCGTACTCCGAGAACCGTCTCAAGGATTTCTGGGAGCTCTTCGTGACGGCGAACAATGAGAGACTCCTGTGCTGGCCGGTCGATTACGGCCTGACCAACTCCATGTTCCGAAGGGGCGGGTATCTGTCGGAGGATGCCGGCCTTTCGGAGGAGGACTGCACGGACGCAGAATCGGTCGTTCCGGATACCGAGGAGGTACAGATCAATGAGGCACAGGTTTCCTACCTGCGGAAGCTGATTGCGCTGTGC
>CAVAJA010000013.1:0-6370 GCA_963588615.1 Lachnospiraceae bacterium
CAGACATCCCTGGAGGATCTCGTTGTAACGGCATATCCGTATGTCTATGCAGATGAGAAAATTGATGACTGCCTGGAGACACTGAAGGAATATTCCGAGGAATCCATCCCGGTTTTGTCGGACGACAACCGTATTCTGGGTGTCATTACCTCCCAGGATATCGTAGAGGTTGTCGATGAGGAGATGGGCGAGGATTATGCAAGGCTGGCAGGTCTGACCGATGAAGAGGATCTGAACGAACCGATTGCGCAGAGCATCCGCAAGCGGCTTCCCTGGCTGGCACTGCTGCTGGTGCTGGGAATGCTGGTGTCCAGCGTTGTAAGTCTGTTCGAGGCAGTGGTGGCGCAGCTGACCATTGTCATGATCTTCCAGTCTCTGATTCTGGACATGTCCGGCAATGTGGGAACGCAGTCTTTGGCTGTCACCATCCGGGTGCTCATGGATGAGCACCTGACCGGCAGACAGAAGCGGCACCTGGTTTTCAAGGAATCCAGAATCGGCTTTCTGAACGGTGTGCTTCTGGGAATACTGGCACTGGGAGGAATCGGAGTTTACCTGATGTTGATCAAACATCTGGCTCCCGGTATGGCCTTCGCGATTTCAGGATGCATCGGCATTGCACTGATTCTGGCGATGCTGATCTCTTCACTGGTAGGAACGGTGATTCCGATGTTCTTCAAGCGTATCGGAGTGGATCCGGCGGTTGCATCCGGGCCTTTGATCACAACGATCACGGATATGGTGGGTGTCGTAACTTATTATGGGATGGCCTGGCTGTTTCTCATTGAGTGCCTGCATATTACGGCAATCTAGCAGAGGATGTTCCTGTCTATCATCGGTACATTAAAAGAACGGCACAGGCGGACGATTGTCGTCCCCCTATGCCGATTGATGCGTGCGCTGCCGGAGCCACATGATTCCGGCAGTACAGACAAAAGAAAACGGTCAGGCAGCATCAGACATGCAGAATTTCATGCGCCTTATGTGACAGCGGCTTTTCAAAGTATTCGGCATAGCATTGCTGAACAGAAGGATTCTCGTGTGAGAAGCGCAGATTGTCGTGTTTGTCGAGCCCATAGAGGACATCTTTACGAACCTCAATCACCTGTGCATCGTCCTTATAGGGCTGTCCGCCGCCGTTGACGCAGCCGCCGGGGCACGCCATGATCTCCACAAAATCGTAATGAACTTTTCCTTTGGTGATTGCATCCATCAGGCGTCTTGCATTGCCAAGACCGCTTGCAACGGCCACGTTTATCGGTGTTCCGTGCAGATCAAAGGAAGCTTCCTTCCACCCGGATAAGCCGCGTACGGATTGGAAGGCATCTGCATCCGGGTTCTCGCCGGACACGAGGTAGGCGGCACTGCGAAGAGCGGCCTCCATGACGCCGCCGGTTGCACCGAAAATAACGCCGGCACCGGTACCTTCTCCGAGCGGATCATCAAATTCTTCCTCGTCCAGTTCTTCCGGCTTTACGAAAAATGCCTTGAGCATGCGCTCCACTTCTCTCGTCGTAAGGACCGCATCGACATCCTTTCCGCCATCCCAGGTGCACTCATCTTTCTTAGCCAGGCACGGCATCAGCGAGATGCAGAAAATCTTCTCGGGATCAACTCCAAGCTTCCATGCGTAATAGGACTTTGTGACGGCTCCGAACATCTGCTGCGGCGACTTTGCAGTAGAGAGGCGATCTGCCATTTCCGGATACTGACTCTTCAGGAATTTGACCCATCCGGGGCAGCAGGAGGTGAACATCGGCTTTCCGGACTTCTTGATTTCAGGAAGCCGTTCGAGGAGTTCGCTTCCCTCTTCCATGATGGTCATATCTGCCGCAAAGGTGGTGTCAAAGATGTAGTCAAATCCGATCTTACGGAGCGCAGCGGCGAGACGTCCTGCGGTCGCGTATTCCTTAGACATGCCGAATCCTTCTCCCCATGCGGTGCGGACGGCAGGAGCCATCTGGACAACCGTAATGATGTCCTCGTTTTCGACGGCATCAAGAACAATCCCAACGTCATCTCTTTCGGTAAGTGCACCGACCGGGCAGTTGCTGACACACTGACCGCACAGCGTGCAGGAAGTGTCTGCAATGTTTCTGTTGGCCCGCACGTTCACTGTTGTGCGGGAGCCGGTATTTACAACGTCCCAGATGTGCATTTCCTGAATATGGTCGCATACCTGGACGCAGCGCATGCATTTGATGCATTTCTGAGCGTCCCGCACCAGAGGGAAGTTTCTGTCCCAGTTGTTTTTCTCCAGAATGGAAGAATAGGGCATTTCCGATATATTCAGTTCGTTTGCCAGCGCCTGAAGCGTACAGTTGCTGCTTCTGACGCAGGTGGCGCATTTGTAATCATGCTGTGACAGAATGAGCTTGACGTTCGTCTTTCTGGTGGTTCGCACCTTTCTGGAATTCGTTGAGACAACCATTCCCTCTTCAACAAAGTTGTTGCATGCGGTAACACACCGGTCGGTTCCCTCTACTTCAACGACGCATACACGGCAGGCACCGATTTCGTTGATGTCCTTGAGGTAGCAAAGGGTGGGGATGGTCACGCCGATGGTCCGGGCAGCTTCCAGAATGGTGGTCTTCTCTTTTACGGATACGGGAATTCCGTTGATTGTTAAATTTACCATTGTTCTTCTCTGCCTCCTCTGAATGAACCGAATCCAAAATGATCACAGCGAAGACAGCGGCCGGATTCCTGACATGCCTCTTCACAGGAAAATCCATATTCAATGGGGTCAAAATCCTTCTTTCGGTCTGCAGCATCACGCAGTGCAACCTCGACCCGCCCGCAGGGAGTCTTGTCTTCATATCCGGCATAAGGGATTTCCACGTCGGCGGTGATTTCATGGCGGAAGCCGAGATATTCATCAATGTTGGCAGCAGCTACCTTTCCGGCAGCAATGGCGCGGATTACGGTTGCAGGGCCTGTCACACAGTCTCCGCCTGCAAAAATTCCGGAATGTTCTTTGATTTCGCTGGTATTGAGGGCTTCAATGGTGCCCCTTTTGACGGTGACGCCGTGCGCCTCAAAGTATCTGGTTTCGATTCCCTGCCCGATGGCAACGATGATAAGGTCGCTGGGAATCAGAACCTCTTCCTTGGATGCTGTCCGGGGAGACGGACGGCCTCTTTTTATCTGGCTGATCATCTGGGGCTGAACCCATAATCCGACAGCTGCACCCTGTTCATCTTTTTCAATCCGCACAGGTGCCATGAGCTCGAGAACATCACAGCCCTCTGCCTCTGCACCCTCGACCTCTTCCGGAAGAGCCGTCATATCGGCCTTTCTGCGGCGGTAGACGATGTTCACCTTGCTGGCGCCGGATCGTATGGAGGAGCGGGCAACATCCATCGCGACATTTCCGCCCCCGATCACGACGATGCGCTTGCCGGTATAATCCGGCATCTCGTCGTCACCGATGGCGCGCAGCATTTCAACGGCAGAGGTGATGCCGGATTCGGCATCCTCCCCCTCAATTCCGATCTTTTTATCGGCATGTGCGCCGATGGAAATATAGACAGCATCGTATTCTGTGTTGATGTCCTCCAGCGTCAGATCGGTTCCGACACAGATGTTCTTTTTGACCTCTATGCCGGTGGAAAGGATGGAGGCAATCTCTGCATCGAGCTTTTTCCGGGGAAGCCGGTAGTTGGGAATTCCGTATCGGAGCATTCCGCCGAGCTGCTTTCTTTGTTCGAAAATGGTGACCTTATGTCCCATCAATGCGAGATAATAGGCCGCACTCAGACCTCCGGGACCGCCGCCGATAATTGCAACCTTCTTTCCGGTAGGTTCATTGCACGGCGGGACGGGAACATCGCCCGCATGATCCACCGCCATTTTTTTGAGACCGCGGATATTGACCGGTGCATCGATCAAAGTTCGTTTGCACCGGTTCTCGCAGGGATGCTCGCAAATGTATGCGCAGGTTGTCGGAAGAGGGTTGTCTCTTCTGATGAGGCGAACAGCATCCGCATACCGCTTCTCGTGAACAAGTGCGATGTAGCCGGGAATGTCAACGCCTGCCGGGCATGATTTCACGCAGGCAACCGGCTGGTTGCTGTTGCAGGAGCAAAAACCGCGGTCGATATGTGAGCGGAAATCGTCCTCGCATCCGTCGATGCATTTTAATACGAGCTTGGCTGCCTCGTAGCCGATGGCGCAGTCAGCAGAATAATAGATTCCCTCAGCAGTAAGTCGGATGACATCGAGCGTGTCATCCGTCGCATTGCCGTCCAGGACATCATCGAAAAGTCTTGCCAGCTGCCGCAGCCCGATGCGGCACGGAACACATTTGCCGCATGACTGTGCGAGGCACATTTTGATAAAGGACCGGGTGAGATCGATCGTGCACAGTCCGGGAGGACTTGCGACGATCCTTCGCTCCAAATCCTGGTATAAGGACTCCATTGTGACCTGAGCCTTATCCTTGGTAATGATGGTTAATCTGCTCAATTCTCCCTCCGTTTCTATCCCCCGTTTTCATGAGGCGATCTTTCTTTCATCTGAATGAGCGTTTCCCTGAAAGGTGTCAGAATCATTGTAACATATCAGCAGGATGGGGTAGTATGTATCGCGAAGGCAAGAAGAATATGGGTGCACACCCTGTTTTAGCCTGTGCTTTGCGGGCAGGTGAGCGGATTGCTGCTGAAAGAGGAATGGAATGGAAACAGGTAAGTCAAAGGTTTCAATGATTTTTACAGGAGATATCGGCTTTGATCGATATATGGACGGGAAATGGGATGACGAGGCATTGATTGCGCCGGAAATCCTGAAATTCCTGCACCGTGCGGATCATGTCATCGCAAATGTGGAAGGCCCATTGGTGGATCAGAATGTCAACCGGACAACGGAAGGAACCCGGCAGCTGATGCACACCATGAATCCTGCGGCAGCAAGGGTGCTGGATCGTATGCACGCGGATATCTGGAACATCTGCAATAATCACATTATGGATGCAGGCCCCCGGGGGATCGAGGCCACACTGGAGGAGGCCAGAAGGCACGGCGCCCGCACAATCGGTGCCGGGATGAATCTGGAACAGGCAAGAGCTCCGATCTATATGAAGGAAGCGGGAGGGATCGGAATGTTCTCCGTGGGGTATCGGAGAGGCTGCAAGCCGGCATCAGAGGATTACCCGGGATGCTATATGTGGAATGAGACCGAGCAGATTCGTGAAACCATACAGGAGATCAAAGCCACCTGCCGCTGGTGTATTCTGGTGGCACATGCCGGAGAGGAATTCACATCTCTTCCGACCTGCTATACCAGGGATAAGTACCTGGAATTTTTGGAAATGGGAGTCGACATCATCATTGCCCATCACCCGCATGTGCCGATGAATTATGAAAAGGTCGGAGAGAAAATCATTTTCTATTCCCTGGGCAATTTCATTTTTGACACGGATTATCAAAGAGCACAGTACAATACCGAACGAGGGGTGCTGGTAAAGCTGAATCTGTCGGAGAATTCCTATGAGTTCGAGGCAAAAGGACTTCGGATCAATCGACAGAATGAGCACATTGAGGAGGCTGCACTGCCGGATATTTTTACAAATGTGCCTGCGGCAGAATATGAACTGCTGGCGCCGCTTGCTGCCAGAATGTTCGTTGCGGCGACCAAGAGGCAGCAGATCTATCTGAACAAAGACAAATGGGAACATGCCTCCTGCAGAGAATGGGAGGAGCATTTTGCAGATCCGAAGCGGTCCGGCCGAGTGGAGGGGGAGGCATTGGATTTCCTCATTGTGTGCCCGCTTGCCGAGGAAGCCAAGAAGGGAGCCTGGAAGCTGTCCGGACTGGAAAAGGTGAAGGAATACATTCTGGCACAGATGTAGATGCGGTGAGATGTAAAACGGAAACTTCATCAAGGAGGATGAATCAATGCTGACCTGCCCTGGGAAAAGTGTGTTTGAGGGAATAGTCATCGGAAAGATCAGCGTCCACAAGAAGGATCAGCAGAAGGTTAGATACGAGAAAATCGATGACGTTGACCGGGAAGTGGAAAGATTCCGCGCAGCCAGAATCGAGACGGCACAGCAGCTGCAGAACCTTTATGAAAAAGCCCTGCGCGAGGTCGGAAAGGCGGCTGCGGCAATCTTCGAAATTCACAGGATGATACTGGAGGACAGGGAGTACGGAAAATCGGTTGAGGAGATCATCTGTGAGCAGAAGGTGAATGCAGAGTATGCTGCTGCACGCACCGGCGATAAATTTGCGGAAATGTTCGCTTCTATGGAAGATGATTACATGAGGAGCAGGGAAGCGGATGTAAAAGATATTTCAGAGAGACTGATTCTGGCTCTGAAGGGAGAAACTGCGGAAACGGTCGGAATCAATGAGCCGGTGATCCTTGCAGC
>CAVAJA010000014.1:0-3516 GCA_963588615.1 Lachnospiraceae bacterium
CGGAACCGATCACCAATACGACCAACATCGCCGTCGGAAAGGTCTGGTCCGACAGTAACAATGCAGACGGAATTCGTCCTGAGAGCGTCACCGTTCAGCTGTACCGCAACGGCGAGGCCTATGGCAATCCGGTTACCCTGAATGAGGCAAATGAGTGGTGGTATCGCTGGGATAATCTGGACAAGAATTCGAGTTGGACAGTCGACGAGCTGAACGTGGCGGATGGCTATACAAAGAGCTTCGCCAAGAACGCCGTAAATGCATGGGTTATTGTCAATACCCATGAGGCATCGGCGGCAGCTGTTGTGACGCCGGAAGCTCCGGATACGACGAGCCATTCGAATGCCTACACCGGTGATGAGAGCAATGTGATGCTCTGGCTGATGATCATGGTGATCGCGGGAGCAGCTCTGGGCGTTGTGATTTGCCGCAGACGCAGCCATAATTGAAGAAGTCATTTATTTATGTAAATGTGTCCCCGGCTTTTGGCCGGGGATTTTTTTGCGGGTCAATCGACTGCACAGAGTCGAAATCATTATTCAGGACGTGAATTTCGGGGGGACGGGAGGATTCTTCCGCAGCAGATGTCTTTGCTGCATAACAGCGGTGAATTGAAAAGTTAGCTGCATAACAGCGATGATCTGGACCATGCGGAACAGTTGTCAGTTGTCGCTTGGCGGTGTTTCATGCTATCATGTATTCTTAACGACACTGCTGCAGCAGCGGTGCAGTTCTGCGGGAGGTGATTATTCTCATATGGAGAGCATAACGGTGCCCGATTCTGCTTTGATTCTGGTGGTACTGCTGATTTTGGATGCCATTGTATATGGCTTTGGTTCTGCCTTGCGGGCTTCGCATCCCGTGACAGACGAGGAAGAAAAGGAAGAGTCCTTCGAAGAGGGAAGTCTTGCCGCAAGGGAGTATAAGCGGAGAATTCGCAGGAAGAAGGTCCTGGATAAGGTTCTGAAGGATCAGTCGGATTATGTGGACACGGTGCAGCTTGTGACAGCTTGTGTCAACATGATTGTGGGTGCTGTCTATGGAATTGCGCTTGCGGGCTTTCTGCAGGATCGATTGACAAGAGGCATGGCGGCCGGTATGACGGCAGTTCTGATGCGGATTTTAGCGGTCGTTCTTGCCTGGCTTCTGGTGCTGTTCTTTATTCTGGTCTTCGGCGTTCAGATTCCGAAGCGATTGGGGAGTGCCAGACCGGAGAAGTGGATTGAGCGGGGCGGTGCGGCGTTCCATGTTCTGATGCTGATCACGCTGCCGCTCACGAGGCTGGTGAATCTGACGGCCCGAGGATGTCTTTACCTTTTTGGCATTCGCGGAAATCCTCTGGAGGGCGATGTGACCGAGGAGGAGATCCGTTCTATGCTCAATGAAGGCCACGAGCAGGGGGTCATTGATCAGTCCGAGGCGGAGATGATCACCAACATCTTTGAATTTTCGGACAAAGAGGCCTGCGACATCATGACGCACCGCAAGGACATGATTGCGTTGGATGGGGAGATCACGTTGTCGGAGGCTTTGGCACAGATGCTGCGTCTGCACAATTCCCGATTCCCGGTGTATCGTGAGAACATCGATGACATCATCGGAATTCTGCATTTTCGTGACGCGGTGCGGACTCGGGAAGAGAATCCGGAGGCAGGAGAGCAGCCCATCCAATCGATTGAGGGACTTTTGCGGGAGGCTGATTTCGTCCCGGAGACCAAGGACATCGATGATCTGTTTCGCCAGATGCAGAAAAAGAAGACGCAGATGGTGATTGTCATCGACGAGTACGGGCAGACGGCCGGTCTGATTGCGATGGAGGACATTCTCGAGGAGATTGTCGGGAACATCATGGACGAATATGACGTGGATGAGAATCACATCACGCCGACGGGGAATAAGAACGAGTTCATCCTGGACGGGCGCACGCCGCTTCGGGATCTGACAGAGCGCTTCGGAATTGTTTTTGATGACGACAGGTTTGAGACGGTAAATGGTTTTCTGATGGGACAGATGGACAAGATCCCGGAGGCCTGCGATCATTTTACGACAGATTACGGAGGGTTTCGTTTCCATGTGCTGTCGGTGGCGGACAGGCAGGCACAGAGGATCTTGCTGACCAGAATTCAGACCGCCGCAAAATAGAAGCTGCAGGAATGCTCTGCAGAATGCCGAAGGGGCAGGCTGGATAACGTAGCAGAAGGGCTGCAGGGCTCGCGGAAACGCCGCAGAGAAGGAATCATAACAGGATAAAAAGGTAAAGGAGCAAAGATATGTCAGGACATTCAAAATTCGCTAACATCAAGCACAAAAAGGAAGCAAACGATGCCGCTAAGGGAAAGGTATTCACCATCATCGGACGTGAGATTGCCGTTGCGGTGAAAGAGGGCGGTCCCGATCCTGCGAACAATTTCAAGCTGGCGCAGGTCGTTGCGAAGGCAAAGGCGGCCAATATGCCGAACGATACGATTGAGCGCGGCATCAAGAAGGCTGCCGGCGACATAGACAACGTCAATTATCAGCAGAACACATATGAAGGATACGGCCCGGGCGGTGTGGCAATCATCGTGGAGACTCTGACCGACAATGTCAATCGTACGGCATCGGATGTTCGTGCGGCTTTCTCCAAGGGAAACGGTTCCATGGGAACCAAAGGAAGCGTATCCTTTATGTTCGATCAGAAGGGCCAGATTATTGTGGACAAAGAGGAATACGACGGCTCTGCAGATGATCTGATGATGATCGTTCTGGATGCGGGTGCGGAGGATATTCAGGAGGAGGAGGATTCCTTTGTGATTCTGAGCGCTCCGGAGGATTTCGATGCCGTTTCCAAGGCGGTTGCAGATGCCGGCATTGCTGCGGCAAGTGCAGAGGTCACGATGATCCCTCAGAACTATGTGAATGTTGCAGATGCAGATGCGGTAAAGGGATTGAACATCATTCTGTCCAAGCTGGATGACAGTGATGACGTTCAGAATGTGTATCACAACTGGGAGAATCAGGACGACAATGACTGAGAACCGTAAGCTGCATAATCCGCTGCCGGAGCCGGTGCAGGGACGAAGGCAGGAACTGAATTTCCCGATTCAGGATGTTGGTGATGCGGAGTGGGAGATCGGTTCCTGTGAGGAAAGCAGGGACGTTCTGCAGAAGGAGACGGCAGATACAGATGATTTTGATGTGACAATCTCAGAGGACGATGATTTCGACCTCTGAGATTTGCCTTGATGTGCGAGACGGGAACGACGAATAACGTGGCAGGAACGACAGGGAAACGTAAAACTACATCCGGAGCAGAAAGAAGCCGCAGCAGTTCTGCAGGAGGCGCCAGGAAGGGTTCTTCCCGCAGTACCTCGACAAGAACTTCTTCAGGTTCTTCGAGGAGTTCTTCCAGATCTTCTGCGCAGACGGCGGGGCGGAGAACCTCTTCCGGCCGCGGCTCCTCTTCGGCAAGAGGACGCAGAACGGGCAGCCGCGGGGCTTCGAACCGCAGAAGGGGAGGCAGACAGAGTTCTGTGG
>CAVAJA010000015.1:0-2074 GCA_963588615.1 Lachnospiraceae bacterium
TGACTCCCTCCGCGCCGCCGCCGTAGACAGCTGTGACATACGGTCTTGCGATGAGGACGCCGTCTGCACCGAGCGCCAGTGCCTTGAAGACATCTACTCCTGTTCGGATACCGCCGTCCACCAGGATCATCATGCGGCCGGCAACAGCATCAGCGATCTCTTCAAGAACCTCTGCGGTGGAAGGCGTTTGATCCTGTACGCGTCCGCCGTGATTGGAAACGATGATGGCAGATGCACCGTCCTCGAGCGCATCCATTGCTCCCTTGACGGTCATAATGCCCTTAATGATGAAGGGCTTGCCGCAGGACTGAATGATCTCGCGAAGCTGTTCCACCGTCTTGCTGCCTGCGGGCGGATTGAATCCCTGCAGGAAGGGAAGACCGGCGGCATCCACATCCATGGCAACAGCAAAACTGTTGGAGGTCTCAACCAGCTGAAATTTCTCACGTATCGTGTCAATGTTCCACGGCTTGATGGTCGGAACACCTACGCCGCCGTTGGCGCGGATCGAGGCCGTGGCAGCCTTGACGGTGCCCGGATCTGTTCCGTCACCGGTGAAGGCGATGATGCCGGCGTCGGCGGCGGCAGGAATGAGGATGTTATTGTATTCGACGTCGTTGTATTTCTCTCCGTAATGAAGCTTTACAACTCCGACGGGACCGGCCATCACGGGCAGGCGGAGCGTCTTGCCGAAAAAGTTGAAGCTGGTATCCGGCGTTTTGTTCTCACATATGGTGTTCATATTGATTCGAATTTTCTGCCAGGCCTCATAGTTGCGGATGGCAACATCACCGATTCCTTTTGCTCCCGGGCCAGGCATGGTATTGCCGCAGGCTCTGCCGTTGCATATGGGACAGGCTTTGCAGCTGGGGCCGCTGCAGGTGCGGGCGTTCGCAAGTACTTCCTGATATGTCATGATCTTTCCTCCCTAGATGATTAACTCGAATTTCCTAATGTGATGCGGCAATTCAGAACATCTGGAATCTGCCGCAATCTATTAACAAAGTATAAAACAAAATTTTCGTTATTGCATTCTTTGGCTTGCTAGACTATTATAACTACTGTCGATTAGCACTCAATCGAATGGAGTGCTAACAACAGCGAACGCAATGGCGAAAACGTCAATGAATTGATATGAAGGAGGTATTTATCATGAAGTTAGTACCCTTAGAAGACAGAGTTGTATTGAAGGCTTTGGAGGCTGAGACAACGACAGCATCCGGCATCGTGATTCCGGGGGCAGAGAAAGAGAAGCCTCAGCAGGCTGAGGTTATTGCCGTAGGACCCGGAAAGACAACAGATGACGGCAAGCTGGTTCCGATGCAGGTGAAGGTCGGCGACAAGATTGTCTATTCCAAATATTCCGGAACAGAGGTAAAGCTCAGCGAGGATGAGACGTATACGGTGGTTCGCCAGAGCGATATTCTTGCAATTATGGAGTAAGGTTTCAGTTGTATTCGTAAGGTATGCGGACGAAGGGTGAAGGTTTTTGCCCGGGATCTTTCTGAACCGCGGCATGCGGCGTGCAGGGATCTGAAAACGCAGTTGATAGGAACAGGAGGCTATAGATATGGCTAAGGATTTGAAGATGGGAACAGATGCAAGAGTTGCTCTTGCAGAGGGCGTGAACAAGCTGGCAGATACCGTAAAGATTACATTGGGACCGAAGGGACGCAATGTTGTTCTGGATAAGAGCTACGGTGCACCTACAATCACGAATGACGGCGTCACGATTGCAAAGGAAATCGAACTGGAAGATGAGTTTGAGAACATGGGAG
Organism: Lachnospiraceae bacterium; assembly: GCA_963588615.1. Classification (GTDB taxonomy): domain Bacteria; phylum Bacillota; class Clostridia; order Lachnospirales; family Lachnospiraceae; genus CAG-791. The sequence continues at coordinate 1,779 of CAVAJA010000015.1, forward strand.
CACAGATCATCCGTGAGGCTGCTTCCAAGACCAATGACGTTGCAGGTGACGGTACCACAACGGCTACGGTTCTTGCTCAGGCGATGATCAATGAAGGAATGAAGAACCTGGCAGCAGGTGCCAATCCGATCGTGCTCCGCAAAGGTATGAAGAAGGCTACAGAGGCTGCTGTTGAGTCCATCAAGAACATGAGCACAACGGTGAAGGGAAAGGAAGATATCGAAAAGGTAGCAACCATTTCCTCCGGTGATGCAGAGGTCGGCAAGATGATTGCGGATGCCATGGAGAAGGTTTCC
>CAVAJA010000016.1:0-3074 GCA_963588615.1 Lachnospiraceae bacterium
TCATTATATAACACCGTTATGTTTTGTGCTATGAACATGGGTTGGTCAAGTGGGCAATCGCATCTCTTTCCGTTTTGCCCGGCTCCTACAGGAGCAGCCCGTCACTTTCAGAAAATCAGGCATATCAGGGAAAGAACCGCCGAACAGATAGCCACCCTTTGCGTTCACTTCGCTATCATCCGATTCATCATATCCTCTGAACGCCGCAATTTACTTCATAGGAACGCATTCCATTTCTTGTATCCGTCTTATTACGATAACGTAAAGGCTATAAATCTGACCATTATGACTGATCTTTCAACACTAACAGTCCAGATGCTGAGTATTTCGATGAAAACACAATTGGGTATTCGCCAGGCGCTCAACATAGAAAAAATATCGGCTGACTATCAGTAATCGATGCCTGTAAAATCATCTTATCTTCTTTGAACTTCGTTGAAATAACAACACACGAGCAAGTGGCTCAATCCTTTCTATTACGGTCACAACCAACCACGCTGTTAAAAAGGTGCTTGTGAACATCACTGTCAATCTGCCAACACTGCTCCTACCTGGCTGATAATACCTGTTCAAAGGAATAAGAATCAAATTATGAGTCAGATATATTCCAAAGGACGCCATTGATATACTGCCTGCTATTTTTCCAAATTTCAGATTCATTCGAGATAGTAATACAAAAATTGCTAAGTCTGCCATCAATAAAGTAGCAGAATTATACCAGACATTGTACGAGATTCCATGCATATCTGAATAATTCTGCATAAACACTGTAAATGCAAAACCAGCCGCTCCCAATATTGCAAAAGCAGCTGAAGGAATTTTGTCAAAGATCCCCTTCTTGACCAAATAGCCCAACAGAAGCATAAATCCATAGCCATTTCCTGAAAAGCTCACATCTGGCAGCGCTGCAAGTGTCTCCTGCCCTGTTGCTGTCAGCCACACATTTACAACCGGAACAACAAACTGATACGCAAAAGCAAACAGCAACGGAATACACAGAACCTTTGCATCCGTATTTCTCAATGCATTAGCCACGAAAGGTATAAACAAATAAATACCTATGATTACAGGCATATACCACATATGCCCCATTTCCGTTGGCTGCAGAAACAAAAGATTTTTCAAACATTTTTCGATATCAAATGGTGCTTTCCAGAAAAAAGCATTAAAAACATTGTACGCAACAATCCAAATTGCCGTTGTTAGAAGCAATCCACAAAAATTATTCTTGAGAAAAGTTTTATATCCTTCACTTGAATATTCCCGATCTAATAACAAGTATCCCGTTAGAAAGAAGAATATAGGAACTCCCAGCCTTCCTATTGTAAACATTGAGATTGCAAAAATTCTTTGATACATTGAACATTGCATCAAGGTTTCAGCGTTTAAACTATACACCGTTTCTGTTGCATGCGTTATTACAACGCATATGATGGCAATCATTCTGGCATAATCAAGCCAAATTATTCTATCTCTGCTCATGGATTGTTCTCTATTTAGAATCATCTGCGATCGGATCTTTTTGTACGCTTCCAATATTTTAAACAATTTCAGTGTAGCATAAGAGACGCAATTTTCACTCTATAAATTAATTAAGTCGGATATTTCTGTTTTCTTTGTCTCAGGTTCCTACGTATCAAATACCGCACGGTGAGCTCCTGCTGTTCGAAAAGACCATCAGCTTCTTCGTAAGTGGTAAATTTGCGATGCCATGCACCGCTCGCAGCCAAACAAAAAACACTTAACTCGCAAAAATTACTGCTAGTTCTTCCTGTGCAGCAACACGACTGTCTCGATCTCCGGAGTGAAGGGAAACATGTCGACGGGAATTGCCTTTTTCATCTGATATCCCCCCTCCGTCAAAACCTTCAGATCTCTCCCGAGTGTTTCCGGATTGCAGGAAACATAGACAATCCGCTTCGGCTGCATCACAAGAGCCGCCTGCAGGAAATCCTCCGTCGCGCCGCTCCTGGGCGGATCCATGAGGAGCACATCTGTACTCTCGTTCTGTGCGGCCATCTCCTGCATGAACTGTCCGGCATCCTCGTGATACACCCGAACATTCTTCAGACCATTTCTTTGTACGTTCTCCTCTGCATCCGATGCGGCATCTTCGTTCAGCTCAACAGACAGCACCTCCTTTGCCTTATCTGCTGCACAGATTCCGATGGTTCCGATGCCGCAGTAGGCATCCAGCACCCGCTCCTTTCCGGTCAGCCCCGCCGCATCGATTGCAATATTGTAGAGCTTCTCCGTTTGAATCGAATTCACCTGGTAGAAGGATCTTGAGGAAATCCGAAACCTTTTCCCACAAAGTTCATCCTCGATGTACCCCTTGCCGTACAGCACCTTTTCGCGGTTTCCGAGCACCATGGAGCTGTCATTCTCCTTGATGTTCTGAACGATGGTCGTGATCTCCGGATGCTGGCCGATCAGCGCCTTTACCAGATTGTTCCTGGAGGGAAAAACAGGTCCTGCCGTCACCAGTGTAACCAGAACCTCTCCCGTTGCATGTGCGGTGCGAATCTGCACTGCGCGCAGAATCCCAAAGCCGGTCTCCGGATCATATACACGCAGCTTAAAGGAAGACAGAAAACGATAGATATCCTGCACAATGGCGTCTGCCTGTCGGTTTTCAATCAGACATCCCTTCACCGGAACAATTTCTCTGGATCTTGCCCGGTACACGCCGCAGACAGGGTGCCCCTTTCGGTCAAGTCCAAAGATGCTGGTCACCTTATTCCGATATCGATAGGGATTCTTCATTCGAATGACAGTTTCTATCTGACCATAGGCTCCGATGCATTCCTTCACCCATTCCTGTTTTCTGCGCAGCTGCTCCTCCATCGGAAGGTCGATCATCGTGCAGCCGCCGCACTTCTTACTGAAGGGACATGCTGATTTCTTTTTTTTACCGTTCTCTGCGGGTGATGGCGCAGATGATGCATGGATATTTCTCGGCTGTTCCCCTGCTGTTCTCTTTCTGTTCCTGTTATTTTCGCTGCGTTGTTCCATCTGTTTCATAACCTGATTCCTCACTGCAATTCTGCGTGAACCGACGCAAATCCTACATT
>CAVAJA010000017.1:0-6358 GCA_963588615.1 Lachnospiraceae bacterium
AATTCTCTTCCTTGGCCTGAAAGGCGGAGCCCATGGCAGGGAACAGATGCGAGTTCTGAACCTCAATGGTATGCTCCGCATCCAGATGGAGCTCGCGCACGAAGGCGGCCTTCAGCTCTGTCAGGAAATGAAGAGGACCTCCCAGAAATGCAACATGGCCGCGAATCGGCTTGCCCTGAGCCAGACCGGAAATCGTCTGAATGACGACGGCCTGAAAAATGGAGGCGGCAAGGTCCTCTTTGCGGGCACCGTCATTGATCAGGGGCTGAATGTCTGACTTGGCAAATACACCGCAGCGGGCGGCAATGGTATAAAGGGAGTCATAGTGTTTGGCATATTCATTGAGTCCGGAGGCATCTGTCTGCAGAAGAGAAGCCATCTGATCAATGAAGGATCCGGTTCCGCCGGCGCAGGTGCCGTTCATGCGCTGTTCTACATTGCCGTTTTCAAAATAAATGATCTTGGCATCTTCGCCGCCCAACTCAATGGCAACGTCGGTCAAAGGCGCAATGGTTTCAATGGCAGAGGCCTCTGCAACGACCTCCTGAACGAAGGGAATCTCCAGATAGTTGGCCAAAGACAATCCGCCGGAGCCGGTGATGACAGGGTGAATCCGTATATTGCCGAGCTGCTGATGAATTTCCTCCAGAATCGTGTGCAGAGTTTCACGAATCTGAGCGTGGTGGCGGCGATAATCACCGAACAGAAGATTCCGTTCATGGTCGAGCAAGGCGGCCTTGACGGTGGTGGATCCGATATCAATTCCGAGAGTATAGTCCTTAGAAATCACGTGATTTACTCCTGTGACGGAGGGGTGGGCGAAAATAAAGAAAAGACAGCTGCTGTGATCTGCACGGTGCCTGTCCCCGATCGAAGCTGCGGCGGTTCTGCAGAATTCTGAATGCCCGTCACTTCTAATTAAATGCGAATTTTCGTATGTGCACATCGTTACGGATTATAAAACGGGTTTCGGACAAACGCAACGCAGGTTATCCCCACAAATGCTTAAAAATGTGTGAAATCCGGCCGGCGGGAAGGCAATGCACTTGCGAAGGCGAGCTTTTGTGAAGTATGCTGTGGAGTACGACAGTCGCGGCACAGTCGATTTATAACAAAATATGGCGTCTGCGGTGCTTCGGCAGCTGACGCATGATCTTAGCGAGGATTTGACAAAAATGAGAAATCAAGGCAATGGGCAGCACAAAAGAAATCCGTTTCAGTGGTTTCTGGATCGGTTTGCAATTCCGAATCTGTCTCTGGTGATCATCCTGTGTTATGGATTCGGGTACCTTCTGCAATATGTGAATTCATCTTTTTTGGATTACCTGACATTGAATCCGTATGCCATTGCGCACGGACAGATCTGGAGACTGCTCACATGGGTTCTGGTACCTCCGGGAACGAGCAATATCTTTTTCATTCTTCTGGCCATGCTGTTCTACTATTCGATCGGGACATCACTGGAGAGAACCTGGGGCGTGAGGGAATACAATGCCTATATCTGGACCGGAATCGGGCTCACCATTGTGGGAGCCCTTGTGGCCGCTGTGATTTTATGGGGGGCAATTCAGGGTTACAGCGTCAGAACACCGGAGGCAATTGCGGCAAGCTACCAGATGCTGGCGAGATATTTCAGCACTTACTACGTGTCGACATCGATTTTTCTTGCCTATGCCATGACATTCCCGGATGCGGTAGTGCTGGTATGGTTCATTATTCCTGTCAAGGTCAAATGGATGGGAGTTGTGTATGGTGTTCTGATCGCCTATGATTTTATAAATGCGGCGAGAGCAGGCGGGCTGTCCGGGTGGTTTACCTGCCTTTCCATGGCGGCGTCGCTTGCAAACTTCCTGATTTTCTGGTGCAGGAGGAAGAAAATAAAGCGTTTCTCGCCCGGGGAAATCCGGCGCAGAAATGATTTTAAGCGTGCCGCTCGGAAGGGACAGCAGAATCCCGTGCAGCAGGAAAATACGAGAATGAGACCCGGATACAGCGTGGCAAGACATCGCTGTGCCGTCTGCGGGAAGACAGAACTGGATGATCCCACGGCAGAGTTCCGGTATTGTTCAAAATGCCAGGGCAGTTATGAATTCTGTCAGGATCATCTGTTCCTGCATCAGCATGCAGTGAATGGTTCAGGCCCGCTTCCTGCGGATACTGCGGTGACGGTTGAGAGGGATGATTCGGCGGACATGCGGAAGGAATAGAAAATGGAAATGGAATCGGAAAAGAAAGACGATCAGGAAAAAAGACTGCAGAATATCCTGCGGAGCCTTGTTGCGGCAGCGCGAAGAAACCGCGGAGTCATTGAAAAGGATCAGCTGGACAAGGCACTTGCCGAGTTAAGTCTTGACGAGAAGCAGGTCAAAATGGTAGAGGACTACCTGGCGGCGAACAACATTGGCGTTGATGTTCCGTTGGAGACAGACGAGAGACTCTCTGAGGAGGAGAGCAATTATCTGGAAGCATATACGCAGATGGTTGAAGGACTGGAGCAGCCCTCACAAGGGGAGCTGGAGGCCGTCGAGATTCAGGCAATGGCGGGAGAGGCAGCAGCTCAGAGACAGCTTTCGGAGTGGATGCTGCCGAAGGTGGTGGATCTGGCGAAGCTGTACGCCGGGCAGGGTGTCTACATGGAGGACCTTATCGGAGTCGGCAACGAAGCACTGGTGCGTGCGGCAAAGCTCCTGGCACCGCTGGAAGGCCCCGAAGAGGTGGAGGCAGCTCTTGCGGAGCGCATCATGAACGCGATGGAAGATCTGGTGGCAGAGAATCTGGACGCTGTATCGGCAGATGAGACGGCGGCAGAGATGGCGAATAAGGTGCTCGAGAAGGCCAATGAACTGTCGGAAGCTCTGCGCAGGAAGGTTACGGTAGAGGAACTGGCGGCAGAAGGAGAGGTGTCTGAGGAAGAGATTCTGGAAGCCATTCGGATTTCCGGGAATAAAATTGAAAGTCTGGATTATGGGAAGTGATACGGTGAACAACGATTATAAATATGTTCTGGACAGCTTGTCTGCGCTGCAGCTGGGCTCACGATTCACCTATCGTGAGCTGCTCGATGACATCGAGATCAGCTATAAATTCCGCTGCATCATCAAGCAGCACATTCTGCAGGAGGTCGACGCGGATACGACGCTGGAAAGCCACCTGTACTATCTGTCCGATGAGGATGAGAGCTTTCGGGTTTATCAGCAGCTGAAGGCGAAGATCCGCATCTACGTCCGCAAAAAGAGGATGAATCGAAAAGGGGAAGAGGAGACTTCTTTTGAGGAACGTACCCTGACACCCGGGGAGCTGGTCTGTCTGCACCCGGAGCAGAAGAAAATGATGGGAATCATCATTGCAGAGCTGCAGCTTTCGAAAGTGGGCCTGATGTCTTTTGTTGTCTGAATTGCAGTTGCATAACTTCTGTAAAGAATCTATACTACAAGAGTCGGTGAGAGCTTGTGCGCCGGCTCTTTATCATTTCTTCAGAGAATTCTCTTTATCATTTCTTCAGAGAATTCTCTTGATCATTGATCATTTGTTGTTCCGTCAATCATTTATTGTTTCCATCCATCAATCAGAGGCTGTTCTCAGATCAGCAGACAGTTCGGAAGGCACAGAGGACAGGAGTTTGTCTGCACGTGGGGTCTTTGTCATGACCCGCCGCCGAACACTCTTCACTGCCCGCTCCTATCTGGCGAGTGAAACGTAACGCCGACAGAACCGGGAAAAAGTTTGTGGGATGTCCGGTTGCACAGACACAAGGAGAATGCTATACTGCAGAACAGAACAAATGTTCGCCAACGCGGCGGCAGGAAGAAAGGGAGTAGAACTATGGCGATGAATCAGGACGAACGAAGAAAGGCTCTGGATGCTGCAATTGCACAGATCGAGAAGAACTACGGAAAAGGTGCAGTGATGAAGTTAGGGGACTCCTCTGCTGCCATGAACATAGAGACAACGCCGACCGGTTCCCTGGCTCTGGACATTGCATTGGGCCTGGGGGGGATTCCGAAGGGACGGGTTGTTGAGATCTACGGTCCGGAGTCATCCGGTAAGACGACGCTGACGCTTCATATGATTGCCGAGGTGCAGCGAAGAGGCGGAATTGCCGGCTTTATCGATGCGGAGCATGCATTGGATCCTGTTTATGCGCGCAACATCGGCGTGGACATCGACAATCTGTACATTTCGCAGCCGGATTCCGGAGAGCAGGGACTGGAAATTGCGGAGACCATGGTTCGATCCGGAGCAATTGATATCGTGGTCGTGGACTCCGTCGCTGCGCTTGTGCCGAAGCAGGAAATCGACGGCGACATGGGGGATGCTCATGTGGGACTGCAGGCCAGACTGATGAGCCAGGCACTTCGTAAGCTGACAGCAGTGATTTCAAAATCGAACTGCACGGTTATTTTCATCAATCAGCTTCGAGAAAAGGTCGGCGTGATGTTCGGCAACCCTGAGACGACGACGGGCGGGCGCGCTCTGAAATTTTATGCTTCCATTCGACTGGATGTGCGCCGCACGGAGGCAATCAAACAAAGCGGAGAGGTTATCGGCAACCATACGCGTGTCAAGGTGGTTAAGAATAAGATTGCACCGCCGTTTAAAGAGGCAGAATTCGATATCATGTTCGGCAAGGGAATTTCCTACGCGGGGGATGTGCTGGATCTGGCGGCGAACAGCGACATCGTAGCCAAGAGCGGGGCCTGGTACAACTACGGAAGCGACAAGATCGGGCAGGGACGCGAGAATGCCAAGAAGTACCTGGAGGATCACCCGGAGGTTTTATATGAAATCGACAGAAAGGTAAGGGAGCACTACGGCCTTGATCCGGAAGGTGCAAGGGTTCCGGCTGCTGTCTTTCCTGAGACGGAGGAATCGGTTCAGGAGGTATGATCATTACGGAAATGGTTCCTGTCGGGAAAACCAGAACAAAGGTTTGGACTGATTATGGCGAGAGCTTTGTGCTGTCGAATCGGGAAATTCTGCAGTATGGCATCTGCCTCGGAAAAGAGCTGCCGGATGCTGTGCGGCAGGAAATATGGGAAAATCTGTTCCACAGTGCGATCCGCAAATGCGGCGAACTTCTGAAAAACATGGATTACACGGAGAAGTCGCTCCGGGCAAAACTGCTGCAGAAGGGATATCCGGAGGAGATTGTTTCCAGAGCGGTGGATTCCATGAAAAGAGCACACTACGTGGATGACGTGAGGTATGCGCAGAATTATCTGCAGTCACACATTTCCGGCCGGAGTATTCTGAAAATCCGAATGGAGCTGAAGGCCAGGGGAATATCGGACGAAATTCTGGAAAACTCCTTTTCCAAGTGGGAAGAGGAGAACGAAATCTATGCTGCAGAAAAGGAAAGAGAACAGATCCGGGTGCTTTTGAGGAAAAGGCACTATGATGCAGAGCAGGCTGGTTGGCAGGAACGGCAGAAGGTGACGGCGTTTCTGATGAGAAAAGGGTATTCTTCGGAACGGATTCATGAAGTGCTGCATCCTTGACAGCAACAGATAAAGCGGGTAATATGGACTCGTTGTATTTTGTCGTTCTTTGACGATATGCCTGGAATTTTTGTCTGTCTTCGACAAAAGATCCGTCGTTTTGGAGTCGGCTGCAACGCAAATTGAATAAGGAGGTGCTCCTGTAACATGCTGTCTGCAATCATTTTAATTGCAGCGGTTGGGATCTCACTCGTGATTGCTGTTCCGGTAACTGCGAATCTGACCAGAAAACGCATTCAGGCGGAAAATGATCAGAAGATCGGCAGTGCAGAGGAAAAGGCAAGAGCGATCATTGATGAAGCACTTTCGACTGCTGAGAACAAGAAGCGCGAGGCTCTTCTGGAAGCAAAGGAAGAGAACATGAAGGCGAAGGCTGACCTTGATAAGGAAATCAAGGACAGACGGAACGAGGTACAGCGCAACGAGCATCGGATTCAGCAGAAGGAAGAGACGATCGACAGAAAGAGCGATGCGCTGGAACGTAAGGAACAGTCGCTCGCTTCTCGTGAGGAATCGCTGCGGAAACGGCAGGAAGAAGTTGCAAGACTTGGAGAACAGCGCGTACAGGAACTCGAACGAATTTCGGGGCTTACCTCGGAACAGGCAAAAGAATACCTCCTAAAAACTGTTGAGGATGCTGTAAGACATGATTCGGCCGTCATGATCAAGGAGATCGAGGCGGAGGCAAAGGAAGAAGCGGATAAAAGAGCCAGAGAGTATGTGATCAGTGCAATCCAAAGATGCGCGGCGGATCATGTCGCTGAGGCTACGATTTCCGTTGTTCAGCTGCCGAGCGATGAGATGAAGGGAAGGATCATTGGTCGAGAGGGACGTAATATTCGGACTCTGGAGACCATGAC
>CAVAJA010000018.1:0-4316 GCA_963588615.1 Lachnospiraceae bacterium
GTCATGGTGGCTTTTGCAATTTATAACGATCGAGGCGGAGATTCTACGGTTATTTCCAACCTCTTCATCGATGAATACATGAAGGATGCGAACGATGCACAGCTCAAGGTGTACCTGTATCTTGTCCGCATGATGTCCGCCGGCCTTCCTTCCAGCATCGGCGACATGGCAGATCTTTTCAATCATACGGAGAAGGAGATTGTCCGCTCTCTTCGTTATTGGGAACGAAAGGGACTGGTTGCGCTTCAGACGGATGCTGCCGGGAACCTCACCGGAATCTTCTTAAAGGAGCCCCGCTCTGCTGCCCCCGTCACAGACCATCAGGTGATTTCCATCACGCCGATGCTCTCGGACAGCGATGCCGGCTCCGCACAGCAGACCGACAAGAAGGCATCGCCCGCTGCCCGCGCGGCTTCTCCTGCTCCCGCGGAAAGCTCACAGATTTCTGCCGGTCAGATGGAGAAGTTCCAGGAGAGCGAGAGCAATCGTCAGCTGATGCTGGTTGTCGAGCAGTACATCGGAAAGCCTCTGTCCGTCAAAGAGGCCAAAATCATCTGCTACATCGCCGAACAGCTTCATTTTTCCAATGAACTGATTGACTATCTGGTGGAGTACTGCGTAGGACTTGGCAAGAAGGATTTCCGCTATATTGAGAAGGTCGCCCTGAACTGGGCACAGGAAGGAATTACGACTGCTGCAGCGGCGAGAAACTCTGTGCAGAATGCGGCTTCGCAGCGCACTGCATCCGCGAAGCGGGCAAAATCATCCTCCCGCTCCTTCCAGAACTTTGAGAAGACCACATACAATATGGAAGAACTGGAGCGCCGGCTTCTGAGCAATTAAAGATACCGGTATCTGTTCCGCACCCGCGTCACGATAAGGAGATCCATTGTCTCTGCCAAAGGAAGAATACGACAAGTTAATGCTGGAATACAGCAAGACCCGGAGCACGCACCGTCACCAGCTGGCCCTGCGCAGAGAGCGAATCTATGCGCAGATTCCGGAGTATCAGGAACTGGAGCGCCGTGTCCCGGATCTTTCCTATACGGCCCTGAAAGAAAAGCTTGCCGGCAAAAAGCCAACCTTCTCCCTCCGGGAGGAGCTTCGCAAAATTGCCGGGAGGAAGGCTGAACTCCTCAAAGCGGCCGGCTATCCTGCCGACTATCTCACGCTCTCCTATGATTGTCCTGACTGCAGGGATACCGGCTATATCAACAACGAAAAATGCCATTGTCTTCGTCAGAAAGAGATCCACATTCTCTACCGGCAGTCTCATCTGGATCAGCTGCTCAAAACCAATCGTTTTGATCTTCTTTCTGCGGAATATTATAAAGGTGAGGATCTGGAGCATTTTAACGGTGCCGTCGCTGCATGCCGGAATTTTATTGAGCATTTCGACAACTATGAAAATTTGTTTTTCTATGGTACAGTCGGTACCGGGAAGTCTTTTTTATCCATCTGCACGGCAGGTGAACTGCTGAAAAAGGGACATTCCGTTCTGTATTTCAGTTCGGCTTCCCTGTTCGAAACAATCTCTTCTTATGTTTTCGGGCAGAATGATCGATCTGTCTATCATCATTTTCTGGATGACCTGTATGGCTGTGAGATTCTTGTAATCGATGACCTCGGCACAGAAATGACCAACAATTTTGTAGCAGCGCAGCTGTTCTCTCTCCTGAATGAGAGGGATCTCCGCCGGAAATCAACGATTATTTCTACGAATCTGTCTCTGGCAGAACTGCGTGATCGGTATTCGGATCGTATTTTCTCCCGGATTACCAGCACATACACCATCATGAAGCTGACCGGTCCCGACATACGGGTAAGTCGGAAGATCAGACAATAAGGAGCTGCGATTCTGATCGCAGCAGAAAGGGCAACATGGAGCAGATCAGAAAACATGACAAGCGTAATCTGGAATCTATTCCGGTGGGTTCTCTGGGATTGATTCCTCTCACCGGCTGCGATGAGATGGGAAAGGAAATCGATTATTTTCTTACCAGATGGCGTGCCGAGCGTGAGAGTGAACACAAAACCAGTCTGGCTTTTGCCGGCTATCAGCGTCCCACCTACATTGTAGATGTGGATCTTCCCCGCTTCGGTACCGGCGAAGGAAAGGGCGTTGTAAAACAGACCGTCCGGGGTATGGATTTATACCTTCTGGTAGATGTCGTGAACTACAGCAAAACCTACCGCATCTTCGGTGAGACAAACCATATGTCTCCCGACGACCATTATGCCAACTTAAAGCGTGCCATTGCTGCCATCGGAGGAAAGGCACGCCGCATCACCGTCATCATGCCCTATCTGTATGAGGGCCGTCAGCACAAGCGTTCCACGAGAGAGTCTCTGGACTGTGCACTGGCTCTTCAGGAGCTGGTTCATATGGGCGTAGACAACATCATCACCTTCGATGCCCATGATCCCCGCGTGCAGAATGCCATTCCTCTGTCCGGCTTTGATACGGTGCAGCCCGCATATCAGTTCATCAAGGGTCTGCTCCGCCATGAGGAGGGCCTCCAGTTCGATTCCGACCACATGATGGTGATCAGCCCGGATGAGGGCGGAATGAAGCGCGCCGTTTACACCGCCAACGTCCTTGGTCTGGACATGGGTATGTTCTACAAGCGCCGCGATTACACCACTGTCGTGAACGGAAGGAACCCCATCCTTGCCCATGAGTTCCTTGGCTCCTCCGTTGAGGGAAAGGATATGATCATCATTGATGACATGATTTCCTCTGGTGAGAGCGTTCTCGAGGTTGCCCGCGAGCTCAAAAAGAGGGGCGCTGCAAGAGTCTTTGTTTTCGCCACCTTCGGTCTGTTTACTTCCGGTCTGGAGGTTTTCGATGAAGCGCACCGAAACGGAATGATCGACCGTGTTCTGACCACCAATCTGATTTACCAGCCGCAGGAGCTTCTCGAGCGCCCCTGGTACATCAGCTGCAGCATGAGCAAGTACATCGCCTACATCATCGATACACTGAATCACGACAGCTCCATTTCAGATCTTCTGGATCCTTATGCGAGAATTAAGAAGATAGTTGCACGTTATCGTGAGAACGGACTGCACACCATTGAGTAATCGCTCTGCCGCATCCTTTCTCCGAAAGCCAAAAGAGCAGTCAGCGGATCATCCGCCGACTGCTCTTTTTTGCGTTCTCCATCTATGGCATCCGCCAAATTCACCTTTCCTCCGTCATCCGGTCTTCTGCCGCAGAGCTCTGCGGCAAGCTCTGCATCGTCATGATGTCACATAGCTGAGGAACTGGTTTCCGGCCTCCTCAAACTCTGCAGAAGCCTCTGATATCGTCTTCAGAGAAACACTGCCCTCGCTCGGATCATAGATTTCGACATTCTCCGGTCCGTAACCGACCAGAAGAACCGTCTCTCCATCTGCCCTGCAGGCATAGACCGGATACCCCTGCCCGACGTAATACAGAGTCTCACTCATCGTGCAGCCCGTCAGATTCAGAATCTCTGTCTCCGATCCCAGAACCTCTTCCAGAATTTCGAAGCTGCTCATCCCCTGTTCTATCATAGAGGAAACATCTGCTGTTTTCCCCTGCAGCGACAGCATCGCCTCCAGACACACCTCCCGGCTGCTGCGAAGAGACGCCCCTTCTTCCATGTCCGTCAATGCATCAATCTCACTGCGGGAATTCCTTGTTTTCTCCCAGATATAGCTGCCGTTTCCACTCAGCACCACACCGGTGTTGTATTCCTCCGCCGCTGCAATGGCATCTGAAATGTCCCTCGTCTGCTCTACAAAGCCCTTTCCGCAGTAGACATAATAATAACTAAGAGCACTCTTTTCACTGTTCTTTGCTTCGTCCAGCGCCAGCTCCCTGGAGCCCTCATACAGGATCTCCTGGGGTCTTAAATATTCGCAGTCCGACCAATCAGAGATTCCGACATCGATCTGCACGAGCGTTCCGTATCTGGAATCTGAGGTCGTCTTCGCAAGCTGCGTCTTCGCTGTATCCTCACCGCTGCTGATCGTATCCGACTCAGCCGGAACATACTCCTCACCAAAGGTTCCGTCTCCTGTGCTGGCGCGCTGAACCCGCTCCAGCAGAACCTGATCGTCCCGAACCTCACAGGAAGCCACGTAATAGCCCTCCTCATGATAATCCTCCAGAACATTCAGCTCCTGATCCACAATGTAGATGTGCTCCATCGGTTCGAGTGTCGTTCCAATGCTGTTCGTTGCAGCGTCCTCTGTCCGCACGGTGCCATAGATCAGATCCAGCCCCAGAAAGCCGATCGGAACCGCCTTGTATCCACTCTCCGGCTCAATGACGGTCTCATCTGTTC
>CAVAJA010000019.1:0-5698 GCA_963588615.1 Lachnospiraceae bacterium
TCTGAAATCACGCGTGGACGGGCTGGTCCGAAAGGAAACAGAATTTCCGATTCTTCCGGAACATTTTCAGCAGATCGAGGATATCATCGGTTTGCCGCTGGTCCCAAAGGTGCGAAGGACGTACCTCCTTTCGGACGGACATCACCTGGAGGTCAATGCAGTAGACGAAGGCGCGAAGACTGCTTTTTACTATGCGGAGGTGGAGTTCGAATCGCGGGAGGACGCGGCGAATTTCGAACCGGCCCGTGTCGGAATGGAAGAATATCTGAAGGATGAGGTGACGAACACACCGGGCATGTCCATGGGAGCATATTGGAAAAAAGTGAGATTGGGACAGAATTGAGGGCCTGTCGGATGGCATTGCACAATTATAAATTTATCATCAGTTATGATGGAACACGGTATTTCGGCTGGGAGCATCAGCCGGGAGTGGAGCTGACGATTCAGGGAAAGCTGGAAACGGTCTTGACGAGGATGGTGGAATCTGCGTCGGGAAGAACACCGGAAAAGCCGGTCAGCGTGATTGGAGCCGGCAGGACAGATGCCGGGGTGCATGCAAGAGCAATGACAGCAAATGCGCTTCTGGACACAGAGCTTACTGAGGAAGAGATTCAGCAGTACATGAATCGCTATCTTCCCGATGACATCAGCGTCAATGAGGTGAAAAGGGCGTCTGACCGCTTTCACAGCCGATTTAAAGCCACCGGAAAGACCTATCGGTATACGCTGTGGTACAGCAGCAGGGGAGAGGTTCCGGTATTCGACCGTAAATACGTCTATGTGCTGAAGGAAGCCCCGGATGTGGAGAAGATGCGGCAGGCTGCGGTGTACCTGACAGGGGAACATGACTATAAGAGCTTCTGCGGCAATTCACACATGAAGAAATCTACGGTTCGCAAAGTGGACACGATTCGGATTGAAACCAGCGGAAATTATATCCGGATTTATTACCATGGAACGGGATTTCTCCAGAACATGGTTCGAATTCTGACAGGAACGCTGCTGGAGGCGGGATACGGAAGACTTCTGCCGGAGGATATGGAGACCATCCTGGAGGCGAGAGACCGCAAAAAGGCAGGTCCCACGGCTCCTGCCGCGGGCTTGTGCCTTATGAAAGTGGATTATGAGTGAGAGCCGTGAGGAGCTGCCGCAGTCGTCGGAACGAGCGCTCCAAAAAGCGTTCTCTTAAGAGAACTCTGCACTGCGGAATGCTGCGGTTGGGGGAGCATCAGTAGAAACCGACCTCGAAGTGCATGATGACGGCGATGTCCCGAATGAATTCTCCCTCCTGCAGGGAGATGTCGGCGTGGTCGGAGACAAACGGCATTTCTGCCTCTTCATCCTCTTCGACGTCCATTTGGACATCAATCCATTCCTTTTCTGCAGCAATTGCAGAATCGACAGCCTCGTCAACGGAACTTCCCTCGAAGCGGCAGCCGTCCAGGTCGGGGAAATATCCGGTGTATCGTCCATTTTCATTTTTCCGAATAACGGCAGGGTAAGTAAACGTCATAGTAAAATTCTCCTTGAAATTCGATGCAGACAACAACAGTGTTATCATACCATAACGGAGCATCCGATGGGTGCAGCATTGGAATATGGGGCGGCAGCTGCAGGATAGGTCATGTTCAAAATTTACGAACAATGGAAAAAGAAGGATATTGACCGCCGGACATTGAAGTGGATTGCGGCTGTGTGCATGGCAGTGGATCATGTGACGATGGGATTTATGGAGCGTGTGGTGCTGCCCTCCTCCGGTACCATGATTGCCCTCTCCTCGCACACGCTGTATCTGGTGGATCGGTTTGGGCGGGCGATCGGCAGGCAGACCTTTCCGATGATGGTTTTCTTCCTGGCGGAGGGCTTTTTTCGAACCAGAAGTCGATGGAAGTATCTGGGGCGTCTGTTATTAGGGGCTCTGGTGTCGGAGCTTCCGTTTTATCTCCTGTTTTATACGGGAGCAATCGGAGAGCAGGCGGCGGTCAGTCACAATACGATCTGGACGCTGATCCTGGGCTTTCTTGCGGTGTGGTCCGCAGATGTGATTTGGGGACGCTGGCTTCCCTGGAGGCAAAAAGCGGGACAGGTCCCGGACGAGGAAAGCAAAATTCCATGGACACAGCAGCTTGCGCTGTGCATCCGTCTGGCGGCTGCGCTTGCGGTATGTGCAGGCTTGTATGAGTGTGCGGAGATGCTGCACGTGGATTACGGCGGCATGGGCGTGGCAGGGGCACTTCTGTGCTATTGCCTTCACGGAATTCCGGGGGCAGGACCTGCAGCGATGCTGGTGCTTTTGGGCTGCGACAACGGATATGAATGGTTTGCATTTCCGGCCTGCATCCTGTTGTGCTTTTACCGGGGCAGGGCATATCCGAAACGCTTCCGGGAGAGCAGTGCTGGTAAAATACAGGAAAAAGGTGAGAAAGAGCGGAAAAAAACAGCCGGGCAGTGGATTCGGCGCTATGTGTTCTACCTTTTCTATCCGCTTCATCTGCTGTTGATCTACGGCCTGCGGCTGCTTATTGTCGGCTATTGAGGGATTGCCGTATGTTAGTGCAGACTCGGAAGGGGAAGATAATGGTATACTGACAGCAGATTTTTGTTCGGAAGAGGCGGAGGGGAAAATGGAATTACAGTTTATTGGAGCCGATCACGAAGTGACGGGGAGCTGCCATTATCTTCATGCAGGAAATCGTCATGTTCTGGTGGATTATGGAATGGAACAGGGCAGAGATGTGTTTGAGAATGCGCCGCTGCCCGTCAAACCGGAGAACATTGACTATGTTTTCCTGACACATGCACATATCGATCACACCGGCATGCTGCCGAAACTGTATGCAGAGGGCTTCCGCGGAAGGATTTTTTGTACAAGAGCCACCGGAGATCTGACCGACATCATGCTGCGGGACTCCGCACATCTGCAGGCACAGGAGGCGGAGTATCGGAACAAGCGCGCCGGGATTCGGGGATCTGCGGATGAGGTGAAGCCGGAATATACCATGCAGGATGCGATGAATGTTCTGCGTCTTCTGGAAACATATCCCTATAATGAGAAAATTACAGTGGATGAGAGCATTTCCTTCCGTTTTACAGACGTGGGGCATCTTCTGGGCTCGGCGAGCATTGAACTGTGGCTGAGAGAAAGAAAAGAGGAGAGGCTGGTTGTTTTCTCCGGCGACATAGGGAATGTAAACCAGCCGCTTTTAAGAGATCCCCAGCTGACAAAGGCGGCGGATTATGTCGTGATGGAATCCACCTACGGAACAAGACTTCATGAAAAGGTGGAGACGGATCATATGCTCCAGCTGGCGGAGGTGATTCGGCAGACACTGAGCCGGGGAGGCAATGTGGTCATCCCGGCATTTGCAGTGGGACGCACACAGGTGATGCTGTATTTCATCCGCCAGATGAAGGAACAGGGACTGGTTCCGGAACATCCGGATTTCCCGGTGTATGTGGATTCACCGATGGCGGTGGAAGCCATCGGCGTTTTCGACCGCAATGAAACAGAGTGCTATGACAGTGAGGCACTGGGAATTCTGCAGAAGGGAGTGAATCCGCTCTCGTTTCCGAACCTGCATCTGTCCATCACTACGGAGGAATCCCGTGCCATCAATGATGACGATGAGCCGAAGGTGATCATCAGTGCATCGGGGATGTGTGATGCCGGAAGAATCCGCCATCATGTGAAGCACAATATAGAAAATCCTGCTTCGACCATCCTGTTCGTGGGATATCAGGCAGAGGGAACCTTTGGACGAAGACTTCTGGACGGCGCGGAGAAGGTAAAGCTGTTCGGAAAGGAATACACGGTGCGTGCAAAGATCGTGCGGATGGACGGCATGTCAGGACACGGCGATCAGAAGGAACTGCTGGATTGGATCCACGGATTTGAAAAAAAACCGGAGCAGGTTTTCGTGGTGCACGGGGAGGATGCGACAGCGGAAGCCTTTGCAGAGATTCTGACGAAGGAGCACGGCTTCCAGGCAATGGCACCGTATTCCGGGACCAGCTATGATCTGATCCGGGGCGAATTCATTCGGATTGCAAAGCCAAAGCGCATTGTGAGAGGAAGTTCGGAAATGGTGCGGACCGCATCCGATTCCTACACAAAGCTTCAGATTGCGGCAAAGCGGTTGGAGACACTTATCGCCCGGAAAAAAGGATTTCCCAACAAAGAGCTGGAGCTTATCACAAAAGAGATCAACAACCTGTGCAGAAAATACGAGTAACCTTCGGCATAGATCCATTTGCCGGCATGGGTGCGGAACCTTTGAGAACCTGATGAATATCAGGTCAGGAAAGAATGAGGACAGAGCAGCAATATGTCACAAAGCGACCTGAATTTTATCAGCATGTGCAGCGATATCATCGAAAATGGAACAACAACGGAGGGGCAGCTGGTTCGCCCTCACTGGCCGGATGGGACACCGGCGTACACGATAAAGAAATTCGGCGTGGTGACGCGCTATGATCTGCAGGAGGAATTTCCTGTGCTGACCCTTCGCAGAACGCCCGCAAAGAGTGCGTTGGATGAGCTGTTGTGGATCTGGCAGCAGAAATCCAACAAAATTTCGGAGCTCCACTCCGGTGTGTGGGACGAATGGGCAGATGCAGACGGAACCATCGGCAAGGCGTATGGCTATCAGATGGCAATTAAGCACCGGTACTACGATATCAAAGAAGAGGGGCTGCGCCATGCTTTCGGGGATTTCTTTGCAGAGAACATGCCTGTGACCTGTGAGGTCACAGACCAGCTGATTCCGGAAGATGATGCGATCAAAAAAGCTCATGCGGTGAAAGGTCCGGACGGCGCCTTCTACATGGATCAGGTGGATCGGGTGATCTATGATCTGAAGAACAATCCGTTCTCCAGAAGAATTATGACCAGCATCTATACATTCAGCGATCTTCATGCGATGAATCTTCATCCCTGCGCCTACAGCATGACCTTCAATGTGACACAAAAGCCCGGACATGACAAGCTGACGCTGAACGGAATTCTGAATCAGAGATCACAGGATATTCTGGCGGCATTTGCCTGGAATGAGTGGCAGTATGCCTGCCTTCTGGCTCTCATGGCACAGTCCTGCGGGATGGAAGCAGGAGAGTTCGTGCATGTGGTGGCGGATGCGCACATTTATGACAGGCATGTGGATGCCGTGAAGGAGCTGATGTCGCGGACACCGCAGCCGGCACCGAAGGTGTGGATCAATCCGGAAATTCACGATTTCTATGCTTTTACAAGAGATGATGTGAAGCTGGAAAATTACAAAGTGGCAGGGGAGCAGATCAGGAATATCGAGATCGCCATCTGAGGAGGCTGTCTGCTGTCTGTCGGGGTTTGGGAATACTCTTTGATGGCAGAGAGATTCAGAAGATGCAGATTAGGATGAAACTATGCCGAATATTCATGATTATGTCGTTTGGCGCGGGGATCTGACCTTTGCGGAGCGGCCTTTTAATGAATTGGATAATCTGGTGCTGTGT
Organism: Lachnospiraceae bacterium; assembly: GCA_963588615.1. Taxonomy (GTDB): domain Bacteria; phylum Bacillota; class Clostridia; order Lachnospirales; family Lachnospiraceae; genus CAG-791. Next base: position 5,491 of record CAVAJA010000019.1, read on the forward strand.
CAGCTTTCCTACATTGACATGAGCAGGGCTTTTCCCGCAGGGGAGATCATTTCTGTGGGAGACCTGATTCAGGAAATTCTGGATCGGGATCAGCTGACGACGCTGGTGGCAGATGGAATCCAGAAAAGAGCGGAATATACAGCGTTTGCCAGGGCTGCAGCGGCGTCACGGCGCTTCGGGCGGCTGCTGATGTCTGACTATGTAGATA
>CAVAJA010000020.1:0-2645 GCA_963588615.1 Lachnospiraceae bacterium
CCGCCCGCAAGACGCTCCAGCTCGGACCTGCGCTTTACAATTCCCCGATGCTCGCAGTACCCCAATGTGTAGCCGTACGCTGTTTTATCCGCCACCGTCGCGATCGTACCGGCCTTGAAGGTCTGCTCATGACCGAAAATAACCTTCGTATAGGCGTGTGCCTTCGACTGATATTCTCCCGAGAAATTCAGGTCAATGTCCGGCTCCTTATCGCCCTTAAATCCCAGAAAGGTCTCGAACGGAATGTCGAAGCCGGCGCGTACCAGTTCCTTGCCGCAGTTCGGACACATCTTCACCGGCATATCCACGCCGCACCGGCCCGCATAGGAGCGCACCTCCTCCGAGTCAAAATCCGAATAATGACATTCTTCGCAGTAGTAATGCGGAGCCAGCGGATTCACCTCCGTAATGCCGGACATGGTAGCAACAAAGGACGAACCCACCGATCCGCGCGAGCCGACCAGGTACCCGTCCTCATTCGATTTCCACACCAGCTTCTGGGCAATGATATACATGACCGAGTAGCCGTTTTTAATGATCGATGTCAGCTCCCGCTCCAGCCGGTCTCCCACCACCTTCGGCAGCGGATCACCGTACATTTTGTGTGCCTGCCGATAGCAGATTTCACGAAGCTGTTCATCGGAATTCTCGATCACCGGCGGGCATTTGTCCGGGCGTACCGGCGAAATGGCATCCACCCGGTCCGCAATCATCTGCGGATTCGTGATGACAACCTCCTCGCATTTTGCCGTCCCAAGGTAGGAGAATTCCTCCATCATCTCATCCGTTGTCTTTAAATAAAGCGGTGCAGGCTTCTCCTCCTGGTTCATGCCCATGCTGTCCTGAATGATGGATCGGTAAATTTCGTCCTCCGGATCCAGGAAATGCACGTCTCCTGTTGCGACCACCGGCTTTCCGTACTGTTCTCCCAGGCGCACAATTCTGCGGTTGATGTCCAGAATGTCCTCCATGCTGCGGATGTTCTCATGTCGCTCCGACGCAATGAGAAATTCATTGTTTTCCCTTGGCTGAATCTCCAGGTAGTCGTAAAAATCTACGATTCCGGCCAGTACCTCCTCGCTCTTCTCATCCAGAATTGCCTGGTACAGTTCTCCCATGACGCAGGCCGAGCCGACGATCAGGCCCTCCCTGTATTTCATCAGAAGTGTCTTGGGGATCTTGGGCTTCTGATAGAAATAAGTCAGGTGCGATTCGCTGATCAGCCGGTACAGATTCGTCCGGCCCGTGACATTCTTTGCCAGCAAAATGCAGTGAAAGGGGCGGAGGCGCCGCACAATGTCCGGATCCTGATCCGCCAGTGCATTCATTTCTCCCAGCGTACGAACGCCCCTCTGCGTGAACATGTTCAGCAGTCTGATGAAGATCTCCGCCGTAGTGGCCGCATCATCAACCGCCCGGTGATGATGCGGGTTCACCACATTCAAAAGCTTTCCCACCGCATCCAGATTATAGGATTTATGCCCCGGCAGCATCACCCTTGCCATCCCGACCGTGTCGATGGTCGTGTAGGGACACGGAAGATTCAGGTCCTTCGCATTTTTCTGTATAAAGCTGATGTCGAAGCCGACATTGTGCCCCACCAGAACGCAGCCCCTGCAAAAATCCAGAAATCTCGGCAGCACCTTATCGATAGTTTCCGCTCCCATTACCATCTCGTCCGTGATGCTGGTAAGCTTTGTAATTCGAAACGGAATCGGCACCTGCGGATTGATAAATTCCGAAAAATCGCCGGTCTTTTTCCCTTTTTCGTAGCGGACCGCGCCAATCTCGATGATGCGGTTGCACTCGGAAGAGAATCCTGTGGTCTCGATATCGAAAATGACGTAATTCCCGCTCTCTGCCGCATAGTCCGCCTTCACATCTCCAAAGGTGACCATTTTCTTCAGATCATCCACAAGGTAACACTCCACCCCGTACAGCACCTTGAAAAAATTCTGTCTGTCGGGAACCGGAAGCCCCTTGGCCTTGTTCTCTTTGCAGGCATCCGCATAAAGTCCCTCCACCACATGATTGGCGTCCGGAAATGCCTGCACATTTCCGTGATCCGTGATGGCAACCGCGGGCCACCCCCAGCTGTAGGCGCGCTTCACAAGATCCTTACACTCGGAAACACCGTCCATGTCGCTCATTTTCGTGTGCATATGGAGTTCCACGCGTTTCTTCTCGTAGTGATCCTTCCGTTTCGTTTCAAACGAAGGGATCTCCATGATTCCGAAGGGAGAGGTCACAATCACCTCATGTTCAAAGCTATCCTCCTTGGTGTAACCCTTCACCTTGACAAAGCTGCCCGGCTTCAGACGATTCATCGTCTGATCTGCGTAGATGGTGGGAGCAAAAATCTTCACTGCAATGGAATCCGTGAAATCCGTCATGGTGAATTTCAGAATGGATTTCTCATTGCGGATATCCCTTCTCTCGTTCGTCATGATCTTTCCGCGGATGGTAACCTCTCCCATCTCCCCCAGAATATCGGAAATTGCGATGGCGTCGTCATCGAATTCCCTTCCGACAATCACCTCAGGGCGATTGGAGCGGATGAAACTGCGGATATTCTTATCGCCTTTCTCCGCATATTTTCCGCCGGCTCTGCTGCCGGAGGATTTTTCTCCCTCCCCGCCTTGATG
>CAVAJA010000021.1:0-2279 GCA_963588615.1 Lachnospiraceae bacterium
TAACGGAATTCGGCTATGAAAAGACAAAGGCCTCTGTGGAGGAATCCCTCCGTAAGCTCCAGACCGACTACCTTGATCTGGTACTAATTCATCAATGCCTGTCTGATTATTATGGTGCCTATCGTGCTCTTGAGGATTTATACGACGAAGGTAAAATCAGAGCCATTGGCATCTCCAACTTCAGTGCCGAGCGCATGAAAGAAAATCTGGATATTTTTGATTTTGAGCTGACTGTCGATGAAATGGAACAGCTCAAGACGCTGGATGAGAACCGTTCCATGTGGGCGGCATATGATGATCCCATGATTGTACAGTACGCCATGAAAACCGAATAAAGCAAGTCGTTGCTGACGAAGGTCTTTTTCACTCCAAGCGATCAGCTGAAAGAGCAGCTGTGCTGAGCGTTGTCGTTCTGCGCTGTGCTTTGCAGATACTTTGCCAAGGTCAACGCGGATTTCTTCACATTCCATTTAGCATCCCTCCTCAATCCATTTCTGAAGTGTCTGCTTTGCGCTGTCTGCACTGCTTCCGTGAATGGCAAGTCCTCCTCCAACGACTGCACCCTTTGCACTCTTTCTGATGTCCTGCTCCGTGCCGGAAAGACCGCTGCCCTCGTGCGTGCAGAAGGGATAAATTTTCTTGCCGGTAAAGTCAAAGCTCTCTAAAAATGTGTAAACTGCCGCATAAGGAACCCTCTGTTCAATCTTGAACAGATCAGCACCTGTCATCTCTGCAATCATTTTTGCTGCCTTTTCTGTATTACCTACCTCGATATACTTCATAGAGCCGCCAAAGTAATTCTCATCGGCTCTTGAGTTTGATTTCCCCATTTCTACCCTCCGCTATTACGATAAACAAGGACTTTTCCCGCAGCTCACACGAGAATCCGGCATTCGCAAATTCAGCGATAACGAGATTGAAGCCTTACGGGTAATCGAGTGCTTGAAAAAGTCAGGTCTTGAGATCAAAGACATTAAACTCTTTATGGAATGGTGCGCAGAAGGCTCTGCCACTTATTCCAACCGCTTTGAGCTTATCCATAAGCAGAAAGAACGTGTGGAAGCAGAAATCCAGCAACTACATAAGACATTGGATATGCTCACCTACAAATGTTGGTATTACACGCAAGCTATGGAAGATGGCAGCGAAGACAAAGCAAAAGCATTAACACCGCGCGGTCTTCCGGACGATATCAGAACAGCATATGACAATTCGCATGCTCAATTTTCCGATAATAAATAATCTGAATTGCTTGCAGCACAACAGCCCCCCGCCGCAGCGAGGTGCTGTTGCATATTCCCACCCAAAATCGCGATATATGAGAACGAGCAAAAGAACAGCTGTTATCAACTGTTCTTTTGCTCGCTTCGTATTCTTTGGAATTCCCTGCTCTGTTTATGCCTTCTTCTCCAGATTCCGGATTTCTCTGCGAATTCTGCGGCAGACGCCGTGATTTTCCTTCTCACTTCTCTCCAGCTTATTCAGCCGTATTCTCAGCAGGGCACATTTCTCTTTGTTTGTCATTTTCATTACCTCCTTCGGTTTTAAACCAATGCATCTTTTTTATGCTGCGACCGCCTTTATGCCGCAGCCATTTTGAGTTTTTTCCCCTCCAGGTGCTTCAACTCCCTCATCTCCCCCAATGCCAGAACAAACGCCAGAATAAATGCGAGGCCGTCCGCCGCAGGTCCTGCCCAGAGGACACCCATCACGCCGATCCTGGCACACAGGATTACCGTCGCCGGGATCAGGAAGATAATCTGCCGGCTCAGCGAAATAGCTCCCGATATTGCAGCCTTGCCGATCGACTGGAAGAAAATCGCTGTCACTGCCTGGAATCCGTTCAACAGACACAGCAGCGGGAAGATCCGAAAGGACAGAACCGAGAATTCCGTGTACAGCTCCCCCTGATCTCCGAACATGGCAGTCAGCTGTGCCGGAAAGATCTGGAAAAGCAGGAAGAACGCCACAGCGAACCCCGTTGCCACACCAGCTGCCGTAAAATAGGTCTTCTTCACGCGGCCATAGTCACCGCTTCCATAGTTGTAGCCGACAATCGGCTGTGCTCCCGTTCCGATCCCGGTAACGATAGACGTCAGGATCGTATTAAACTTCATGGCAATTCCAAATGCAGCCAGCGGAATATCCGCCCCATATTCTGAATTCATTCCGCAATGAACCAGATAGTAGTTGATCACGGTCATCACAATTGCCACTGCAATCTGCGAAACAAAGCTGGAAATGCCATAGCCTGCGATTTTCCGCAGGAGTCCCCTCTC
>CAVAJA010000022.1:0-2730 GCA_963588615.1 Lachnospiraceae bacterium
GTATGGAACGGACCGATGGGTGTATTTGAGAACCCGGTTCTGGCGGAGGGAACCAAGGCTGTTGCCAAGGCTCTGGCTGAGACGGATGCAACGACCATCATCGGCGGCGGCGATTCTGCAGCAGCTGTTAACCAGCTGGGTTATGCCGACAAGATGAGCCACATCTCCACTGGCGGCGGCGCTTCTCTGGAGTTCCTGGAAGGCAAGGAACTGCCCGGAGTATATGCGGCTGATGATAAGTAAACCTCGAATCGCTCGATAGCGATTCTCACTTTACCGAGTGAGCCCCTGAGGGGCTCTTACTGCTGCGAAGAATTGATAGCGATTCAGGACAACGATTTTAACCTAGGAGGGAATACCATGGCACGCAAGAAGATTATTGCCGGAAACTGGAAAATGAATAAGACCCCCAGCGAAGCAAAGGCGCTGGTTGAGCTGCTGAAGCCTCTGGTAAACAACCCGGACGTAGATGTTGTATATTGCGTTCCTGCAATCGACATCGTACCGGTTGCTGAGGCCATCAAGGGAACCAATGTGCAGTTGGGCGCTGAGAACATCTCTGATCAGGATAAGGGTGCATACACCGGCGAGATTTCTGCAGCAATGCTGTTGGATGCCGGCGTAAAGTATGTCATCATCGGGCATTCTGAGAGAAGACAGTATTACGGTGAGGATGATGCATTCCTGAACCGCAAGGTTCTGAAAGCACTTGAGAATGGTCTGACACCGATTCTGTGCTGCGGCGAGACTCTGGAGCAGCGCGAGGCCGGCGTTACGCTTGACTGGATTCGTCTCCAGATCAAGTCGGATCTGCAGGGCGTGACAGCTGAGCAGGCTGCAGGTCTTGTGATCGCATATGAGCCGATTTGGGCAATCGGAACCGGCAAGACAGCAACCTCTGATCAGGCAGAGGAGGTTTGCGCAGCAATCCGCGAGACCATTGCAGAGATCTATGACACCGATACGGCAGAGAAGATCCGCATTCAGTACGGCGGCTCCATGAATGCAGGCAACTGCAAGGAACTGCTGGCAAAGCCGGACATCGACGGAGGACTGATCGGCGGTGCGGCACTGAAGGCTGACTTCGGTGAGATTGTCAACTACAACAAGTAAGTATCGATCTGTTTTGGGTTTGCTGCGGTGCCTGCGCAAGCAGACATGATGGCTTTAGGACCTGCCGATTTCAACATGACGTGGGGCGGATGCCTGCGGACGAATTCGGAATGGAAATGAAAAGGGACCTGTTCGTGTAGGAGAACTGCACGGACAGGTCCTTTTTGTTCGGGTGTACCTGACGGCGGCCTGTGAGAGAACACGGAGCCGTTCACTGCAAGGATTCAAGGACTTCTGATTTCAAATGGTTTTCAGAGGAGCCTTCGGATGAGAGGAATGCGGTGCAGCGCTGCACTGAGCAGCCAGGAGGCGGCCAGAAGGAGAATCCAGAGCAGAGGAATTCCGAGAACAGAATTCACGGAATCATTCAGGAGTCCGGTTTTCTGCACCAGGTCCAGTACAAAGGGGTGAACCAGATAAATCCCGAAGGAGGAGCCGGCAAGAGAATTCAGCCCTTTTCGGAAGAGAGATGCGATTGCGCTTTCCTGTGTCTGCACTTCGGGAGCGGTCACTAAGGGATGCTTCGGATTCTTCGGACGGCAGATGGTCATAAAGAGAGCGATCGAAAGGAGGCAGGTATTCAGCACGAAAGGCGTTGCAAAGGAGCTGTCGGTGGTGCCGGCGGCAAGGCTTTCTGCAGCTTCTGTTCTCAGGGCAATGAAGGAAGAGACGAGGGTACAGAACCAGACTGCTGCGGTCAGATACCTCCTGGAGAGAGGAAAAGAGCGGCGGTGCGCGAGCTCATAAAGGACATGGCCCAGGAGAAAATAACCAAGGTATCCCAGAAAATGTCCCAGATCAAAAAGATTCCGAAAATCCATCAGAAGATATTTGAACGGAAATTCGAATAAAAAGGCTGTGGGGAGGAGAATCGCGGCAGTAAAATAAACAAAAAGATACATCAAACAGGCCGGAAGCTGCTGAGCCCCTTCGTAAATCAGAGGAACCAGAAGGAGCAGGAAGCAAAGCATGGGAAGATACCAGAGATGATATTTTCCGTTGCTCCGGAACATGGCCAGAAGAAATTTATCCTTTACTGCGGTAATTGGGGAAGATCCGTTTTCCTGCAGAGGATTCAGGAGCAGATCCTCTGCAAAATAAAATAGTTTCCAGAAAAGATAGATTGCAAAAAAACGGAGCGACTTTCCGGCAATCAGGCGGAGGGAAGTGCTTTTCGGACGTCGGTCGGAGGATAGATAGATGGCTCCGCTGAGCATGACAAAAAGTGCAACACCGGCAAAAGAGAGGATGCTGCACAGATGAGAGACATAAAGGGAGATTCCTCCCGTTCGGAGGGAAGAATCCAGCCACTGCGCTGAGACATGCGTCAGGATCACGAGACAGATGGCGGCGGCACGAACAGAAAGAAGGGAACGGTCGATTCTTTTGCCCTCTTTATCCGGGGGGTGCTGCGGCGTATTTTTATTTTTAAGAGAAACTTTGGAATTCATCATGAGGACATTATAGCGGATTGTGGTACACTACGCTTGCGATATTTTCGTATAAGGTGTATCACAGACGGTATCGCGAATCACAGTTTATTGCGGTGACAATTCAGAGTATGGTCCGTGCACCTGCGGTGAGGACCGGATGGAACAACAGGATGAGAAAAAACGA
>CAVAJA010000023.1:0-2025 GCA_963588615.1 Lachnospiraceae bacterium
GGGTCACAGAGCAATCTGCGGCCCTTTTTCTGACGCGGAGGAGAAAATGGAGGAGCGGCAGCTTAAAAAGGAAGCAGCACAGGACAACCGATCCCGCTTAAATGAGATTCGGCAGGTTCTGGCGAAAAATCACATTACAAGAGGCATCAGTCCGGAAAAATTCCGCACCATTCTGGAAGAGCTGGGGCCGACCTACATTAAGCTGGGGCAGATTGCCTCTCTGCATTCTGACATCCTGCCGAAGCGGTACTGTGAGGAACTGCTGAAACTGAATTCTGATGTGACGCCGATGCCGTTTGATGTGGTGGAGGAGGTGATTGTCCGCTCGTACCGGAGAGACTGGCATGAGGTTTTTGCCTCCATTGATCCGGTTCCGCTTGGCTCAGCATCGATCGCACAGGTTCATAGGGCGGTGCTGCAGACGGGCGAAGACGTTGTGATCAAGGTTCAGCGGAAGGGAATTTATGACATCATGGCGAGGGACATCAGCCTGCTGCACAGTCTCGTGCGTCTGATGCCCCCTGTGGGAGACCTGAAAAATCTGGTGGATCTTAACATGGTGCTGGATGAGCTCTGGACTGTGGCGCAGGAAGAAATGGATTTCCTGAAGGAAGCTGCGAACATGGAGGAGTTTGCCAGGAACAATAAGGACATTGTGTATGTTACCTGTCCGAAGCTGTACCATGAATACACGACCAGCCGCGTTCTCGTTATGGAGTACGTGGCTGGAACATCCATCAATGACAGGACGACATTGGAAGAAAACGGGTATGATCTCCATGAAGTCGGCACAAAGTACGTCAATAATTTCATCAAGCAGGTGATGGACGACGGCTTTTTCCACGCGGATCCGCACCCGGGAAATGTAAAGGTTTCAGACGGAAAGATTGTCTGGATCGATATGGGAATGATGGGACGTCTGTCGGAGAAGGATCGAAAGATCATGGGCAAGGGCGTCAAGGGAATTGCGCTTCATGATGTGAATATGGTGGAAAGCGCGGTGCTGGAAATCGGAGAATTCCGGGGAAAGCCGGATCGTGCAAAGTTGTGGCAGGATCTTCGCGGATTTCTGGATGATTACGGCTCTGCCTCTATGGGAAGCATTGACATCGCAGAAGTTTTGATGGAACTCATGGAAATCATGAAGAAAAACGGAATCAGTCTGCCGCACGGCGTCACGATGCTCTGCAGAGGTCTGGCCCATGTGGAAGGTGTGCTGGCGGACATCAGCCCGGACATCAATATGTTTCAGATTGCAGTGACACGATTTTCGGAAGATCTCTTCCGGGATTTTGACTGGAAGCAGGAACTTAGCAGAAACGGACGGCTTCTGTATCGGGCTGCAAAAAAAGGGGCAGAGATTCCGTCGCTGACAACGGACACACTGAACGAGTTTCTTCACGGAAGAGCAAAGGTGAATATCGTTATGAGCGCACAGGATGAACTGACGGTGGTGGCTTATGCGCTGGTGCGAAACCTGGTGATCGGATTATGTATTGCAGCCCTTCTGATGTCCTCTGCCATTATCTGTACCACCAATATGCAGCCGCAGGTCATGGGAATTCCTGTGCTGGGAGCGGCAGGGTTCATCTTTGCGTTGGGCTGCAGCATTTTTTTGGTGCTGCGGAATATATATTACCGATATCGGAAACCAAAGAAAAATAGGAAAACCTTGAAATTCTGGAAATGAGCGTGCAGTTCCGCCGAAGGGCTCGATCTGTCGGGGTACCGGAGACGGCAGGATCGCTGCGGTGAACAGCACGTTAGGAATTTCGAGGGAAGATCAAGCGGAAGGTGGAACAGACATCTGATTGAAAGAGCAGACAGGAGCGTTTGTGGAGAAGGTATTGAGCTACACATTACAGGAGGAGGATCTCGAGAAAACCGCAGGCGGACTGGTGAATTTGGTGCTGAAAGAATGCATTCGTGTAACCGGTCATGAAATCAGCGGGGCAAAGTTTCTGGAAAAAGGGATCACATGTGACGGGTCGCTTGTTCGGGTGTCGGAGAGAATATTGCCCGGCC
>CAVAJA010000024.1:0-9104 GCA_963588615.1 Lachnospiraceae bacterium
TGGCGAGGCTGCCGTTTCCGGCGTATCTCTGGTTGATATGATCAACAATCTGGTGTTCGCAGTTTTCGCCGCGATGGCGAGCGGCGGAGCCGTGGTGGTTTCGCAGCAGCTTGGGGCAAAGCGTCCCGCGAAGGCCAGAGATGCGGCACAGCAGCTGCTTGTGACCATTCTGGCACTGAGCCTTGCGGTGATGTTTTTTACTCTCGCAGTAAAGAAGCCGATGCTGCGGCTGTTTTTTGGCTCCATTGAGGATGATGTCATGGAGAATGCGCTGATCTACTTTCTGATTTCGGCGCTTTCCTTTCCGTTTCTGGCTGTCTACAATGCATGCGCTGCGCTGTTCCGCTCGATGGGAAATGCAGGCATCACGCTGAAGACAGCAATCGTTGTGAACCTGATCAATGTCGTCGGAAATGCGCTGGGCGTTTTCGTATTTCATATGGGAACGGCAGGCGTGGCGATTCCTTCCCTGCTGTCGAGGGCAGCAGGTGCGGTCATCCTGTATCTTCTGCTGCGCAAACCGAATCAAGAGGTTTATCTCGACGGATTTCTGGTAAAACCTGACTGGCATACCATTCAGAAGATTTTGTATATTGGTGTTCCGAACGGATTGGAAAACGGAATCTTCCAGCTGGGACGTGTTCTGGTCGTCTCGATCATTGCCCTGTTCGGAACAACGCAGATTGCGGCCAACGGAGTGGCCAACAGTCTGGACGGCGTGGGTGTCATTGTCGGTCAGGCCACAGGACTTGCGATGATCACGGTCATCGGACAGTGCGTCGGTGCAGGGTCCGAGGAGCAGGTGCGTTATTATTTGAAAAAAATCATGGTCCTTACGTATGTCCTGCAGGCGGTTCTGGAGTGTGCGATTATTGTTTTTCTGAATCCGATTCTGGCAGTGTACGGACTGTCGCAGGAGACGACGCAGCTGACCTGGATTCTGGTCGTCATTCACTGCGGGTGCGCCATTCCCCTGTGGCCGATGTCTTTCGTGTTCCCCAACATGCTCCGCGCCTGCAACGATGTCCGCTTCACAATGGCAGCGTCCATCGGATCCATGTTCGTATTCCGAATCGGATTTTCCTATGTTCTGGGTGTGTTCATGGGGATGGGGGCAATCGGCGTGTGGATCGCCATGATCATCGATTGGATCTGCCGCATTCTCTGCTTTACACTGCGATATTACAGCGGAAAATGGAGAAAGCTGGCCGGATTCGTGCGGTAAAGAAAGAATATGACCGGAACAGCCGGAACGAAGAGACAACAGACAATAAGGATGATACGAAGCGTCCCGCCCGGGAATTGTATGGATGAGCATCATGGAGCATCTGTTCAATCCCGGACGGGATTTTTTGAAGACTTCGGAAAATTACAGAGATGCTCCGTCCGGGATTTTACGGTAACAGATACAGATTGAGGTGCATTTGGCCAAATGGAAGTACTGCGAAAAGGGAATGTAAAATGTTGTCACAATAATTGACATAAAGTTTAGTAATAGTATAATCGTCGATGGACTGCAAAGTTTAGTGACACAATCACAAAGGTGACAGTTATGGATCAAGAGCAAATCAATGAACAGATCGGCAGCAGGATCAAGGATCTGAGAAATCGAAATGGTCTGACGCAGCAGGAGCTGGCAGATCGGACGGAGCTGACAAAGGGCTTTATCTCACAGCTCGAGAGGGGGCAGGTATCACCCTCTGTGGTCACATTGCTGGACTTGATTGAGTGTCTTGGCTCTACACCGGGGGATTTTTTCAAGGAAGGTGCAGGGGAACAGGTCGTCTTCAAGGAGCAGGATTATTTCGAAAAGATTGATGAGAACGGAAGCCGGACGCAGTGGCTGGTTCCCCCTGCTCAGAAATTCCAGATGGAGCCGCTCCTGGTGGAGATTGCACCGCATGAGAGTCTGGAAGAGGACAAGCCCCACACGGGGGAGGAATTCGGCTACTGCATCAGCGGACGGCTGAATGTCTTCTTCGGAGATAAGGTTTATAAGGTGAAGGCCGGAGAGAGCTTTTATTACCGCACAACGAAGCGCCACAGAATTTCCAATCCGGGCAGCCGGACAGCGAAATTCATCTGGATCAGCACCCCGCCGGAATTCTGAGATCTGCCGGTGAAGCTGTGGTTCTTTTGTCCTTTGCCACAGGCTCTGGAGGAGCTGTCTCTAATCGGATGTCTTCTTCGGAGCCTGTAGCGGAAGATGAAAAATAGTGATGTGAATACAGATAGAAAGGGACATCATGGACAACATTATTGAGCTGAAGCATGTTACCAAATCCTTCTCCGATGGCTTCACAGCCGTGGAGGATTTCAATCTGGAGGTTCGCCGCGGTGAGTTCGTAACCTTCCTCGGCCCCTCCGGCTGCGGCAAGACGACAACATTGCGGATGATCGCTGGATTTGAGCTTCCTACGACAGGAGAGATCCTGCTGAACGGGAAATCCATCACCAACCTGCCGCCTTACGAGCGGCCGATCAATACGGTGTTCCAGAGATATGCCCTGTTCCCTCATATGAATATCTATGAGAACATTGCCTTTGGATTAAAGCAGAAAAAGACGCCGAAGAATGTGATCGAGCGCAAGGTAAAAAAGGTGCTCTCGCTGGTGGATCTGGAAGGCTTTGAGGATCGGAATGTGGCGACATTGTCCGGTGGTCAGCAGCAGCGCATCGCCATCGCAAGAGCTCTGGTGAATGAGCCGGAGATTCTGCTTCTGGACGAACCCCTGGGAGCGCTGGATCTGAAGATGCGGCAGGAGATGCAGCTGGAGCTCAAGGACATGCACAGAAAGCTCGGCATCACCTTCATCTACGTGACGCATGATCAGGAAGAGGCGCTGACGATGTCGGATAAGATCGTTGTTATGAGTGAGGGACATATTCAGCAGATCGGGACGCCGGAGGATATTTACAACGAGCCGAAAAATGCTTTTGTTGCGGACTTTATCGGCGAGAGCAATATCTTCAGCGGGATTATGACCGGCAGGCTGAAGGTCAGATTCTGCGGCGGCGAGTTTACCTGTGTGGATGATGTGGAGGAGGGAACGCACATCACTGCTGTGGTCCGTCCGGAGGATGTCGAGATGACAGCCCCGTCGGAGGGAACGATTCAGGGGACCGTGACCTCTGTTATTTTCAAGGGAATGCATTACGAGATTACCGTGCAGAGCGGCCGGAATGAGATGGTGATTCAATCGGTGAAATCGGCAAAAGTTGGGGAGCGCATCGGAATGCGCTTGGATCCGGACAGCATTCACATCATGATCGCAGAGGATCACACCAATATTTTTCCTGTTGATATCAACCGGGATTATCGGCTCTCATACAACGATCAGGTGCTGGAGGCAAGCCTGACGAAATTGATCAAGGGCGGAAAGCGGCTGGAGGACGGGACACTGGTGAACGCCCACGGCGAGGTGATCGACAGAGATCGGGTGAAGGTTGTGGCCTCCATTCAGCCGGAGAACATTGAACTGACGGATGATCAGGAGGGCGGTCTGGTGCAGGGATACATCAGCAATCTGATTTATCAGGGCGACCATTATCTGTATGTCATTCACACAGAGCTGGAGCAGGATTTTGTTGTTTATGAGGAAGACCTGTGGAATATGGGAGACCGCGTCGGTCTCATCATGCCGGTCGAGAAGATGCAGTTCCAGCTGAAAAAATAGCGAACCATTGACGTAGATGGTATAGGAGAAGAACCCATGCAGTTTCGATTCACCAGAAAATCACTCTGTATTCCTTATATTGTGTTCCTGCTGCTGTTCGTTGTCGCACCTCTGGCGGTGCTGCTGTATTACGCATTCACAAACGGCTCGGGACAGTTTACAATAGCCAATTTTACGGGCTTTTTCACAGATCCGAATGCACTGGGAACCCTGTTTTACAGCTTTTTCGTTGCATTGGCAACGACGGTGGTCTGTCTTTTGCTGGCATATCCGGCAGCCTGCATTCTGGCCTTCAGCAAGCTCAAGAGCAAATCTGTTATCATCATGCTGTTTGTGATGCCGATGTGGATCAATTTCTCCCTTCGGATTACGGCATTGAAGGAGATTCTGACGTTCTTTGAGGGAAATCTGGCGATGTATCCGCTGCTGAATGCAGTCATCGGAATGACATATGATTTTCTTCCGTTTATGATCCTGCCGATCTATACGACAATTTCCAGGCTGGACGGGGCTTTGATGGAGGCATCGATGGACCTTGGTGCCAATGAGGTACAGACCTTCCTGAGGGTGACATTTCCTCTCTCGGTGCCGGGGATTCTGAGTGGTGTATCCATGGTATTCCTGCCGGCTATGACCAACTATGTCGTGCTGGATATGCTGTATAACAGTACGTACATCATGGGAAGCCTGATCGGGAGCTATTTCTCTTCCTACAACTGGAACGGAGGTTCCATGATCGCTCTGATTCTGCTGGCGGTGATCTGCCTCTTTACCTTGCTCACAGAGGACGGCGAGGAAAAACCTGCAAGAGGAGGTGCCCTGTTATGACGAATGCATCAAAGAAAAGATATAAAGCGGCAAAATGGGTGTTTATGCTGCTGCTTTTTCTGTTCATCTATCTGCCGATCCTGATTCTGGCGGTGTACAGCTTCACGGATTCGACCAATATCGGTGCCATTCGAAAATTCTCACTGCATAACTATGTGACGCTGTTCACAACACAGGAACTGCGGAACATGATTCTGGGAACGCTTCTTCTGGCATTCGGAGCAGCAGCAATTGCTACTGTGCTGGGGACGCTCGGTGCGATCGGGGCATTCTACTCAAGGGATAAGGTCAGCAGAGCCGTTTCTGTCCTGAACAAAGTTCCGGTGGTCAATGCTGATGTGGTGACCGGATTCTCCATCTGCATTTTGCTGGTGGTGGTTCTGCGGATCAGCAAGGACTCTTTTATTCCGCTGGTGGCAGGCCATGTGACGCTGTGTGCGCCGTTCGTATATTTGGCGGTCCTGCCGAAGATTAAACAGATGGATTCGAGCCTTTATGAGGCGGCACTGGACCTCGGAGCATCTCCCTTTCACGCTTTGACTCAAGTGGTCATTCCACAGCTGATTCCTGGAATTCTGTCCGGCTTCGCATTGGCGGTGACGCTGTCTCTGGATGATTATTTCATTGCAACGTATACAAAGCCGGCGACCTTCGACACGATCAGCACCTATGTGGTGAATGCAACAAGAGGTTCGCAGACAACGATCAAGACGGCATTATGGGCACTTTCTACGGTTATTTTTGTGGTGGTGGTGATCATTGTCGCGGGAATGAACCTGTATCAGATGAAAGAGTCTGCAGGAAGTGCGCACAAGGAGGCAGGAAGATGATGAGAATGCATACGGGCATCGGCCGGAGGGTGATATCTGCCGCTGCGGTCGGAGTACTGGCAGCTGCCGGGATCCTCTCTGGGTGTCCCCTGCTGGAGGCTTCGGCAGCAGAGAATTCGGAACAGACTGTGACACTCCGAATCTGCAGCTGGGAGGAATATATTGATACGGGAGATTGGGACGAAGAGGAGACAATCGACCTGGAGAGCGGCGACATCATCGGAAAAAATTCTCTGGTTCAGGATTTTGAAGACTGGTATCTGGAGACCTATGGTGTCAAGGTGAAGGTGGAGTATTCTACCTTCGGAACCAATGAGGATCTCTACAATATGCTGACACTGGGAGATACGTATGATCTCGTGTGTCCGTCGGAGTATATGTTCATGAAGCTGATCAGCGAGGATCAGCTCGTTCCTCTCTCAGACGAATTTTTTGATGAGAGCAAGGAGGATAATTACTACATCAAAGGGGTGTCTCCGTATCTGAGGAATATTTTTGAGACAAAGGAAATTGACGGAGAACCCTGGTCCAAATATGCGGCGGGTTATATGTGGGGCATTACCGGAATTGTGTATAATCCGGAGGAAATGACGAAGGAGGAGGCCTCGACGTGGTCGGTTCTTCTGAATGAGAACTACAAGAGGCGGATCACCATCAAGGACAGTGTGCGGGAATGTTATTTCGCTGCGGTCGGAGCCCTGAACCACGATCTTCTGACATCCGAGGAGTTCAGGAACGATCCGGATTACAGAGAGAACCTTGAGAATGTCATGAATGATACATCGGATGAGACCATTCAGAAGGTGCAGGACTGGCTTCAGACGATGAAGGACAACGTGTATGCGTTCGAAACGGATGCGGGAAAGGCTGACATGATCACCGGAAAGGTGGTGGCAAACTATCAGTGGTCCGGAGATGCGGTGTATACCATGGATCAGGCCGAGGAGGATGATTTTCAGCTGAATTTTGCGGTTCCGGAGGAGAGCACCAACATTTATTTCGACGGCTGGGTCATGCTCAAAAGAGGCATCGGAAATGATGAGGCAAAGCAAAAGGCGGCAGAAGCCTTCATCAATTTCGTATCCCGTCCGGACAATGCCGTCCGCAATATGTATTACATCGGCTACACGTCCGTGATTTCAGGCGGGGAGGATCCAAGAATACTGGAGTATCTGAATTGGAATTACGGTGCAGACGAGGAGGAAGAAGACACCATTCCGTATGATATCAGCTATTTCTTTCTGGGAGAGGATTCGAAGGAGGACCATTCCGACTACATTCTGACCGTACCTGCGGAGCAGGCTGATCGTCAGCTGTCGGCACAGTATCCGAGTACGGAAACCATACAAAGGTCGAGCATCATGCGTTATTTCACGCCGGAGCAGAGTACGGCGACCAACAGAATGTGGGTGAACGTGCGGTGCTACAACATCCATCAGGTTCCTTTGTGGGGAGCACTGCTGGCGGGGGCTTTGGGGTTGGCCCTTTTGTGGCTCATTGTTCATCGGTTCCGTCTGGTCGGAAAAATGCGGTCAAAGAACGTGAACACATACGAAAAACACAGGAAAATGAATTGATGAAAGAAAAAGCAGTCCGGGACCTTCATCGGTATCCCGGACTGCTTTTTCTTCGTGGCGCTGCTTTGCTTTTGACGAAATCCCCGCGGATTTTCAGATGCCTGGCAGCTGCTGATGCAGCTCTGACGGGGATGCTGCGGCGCTTTTGATGGACGTCAGTGCTTCTTCACACTCATGCTGGAGTACTGCCTGTGGCGCTGCACGTAGCCGATCAGTACGATGACGAGGCTGAGGAAAACGCACAGGTAAAAGGAACAGCTCCGGGACAGGAGTTCGAGCTTCAGAGCAGGATCCTTAGGAAGAAAGGAGTTGAGCCCGTTGAACAGCAGGTAGTCTGCAACACCCATGCCGCCGGGAATGGGCATGCACATGGAACCGATTGCGGAATAGATTTGAGTGGCGAATACGGTTCCGGTGTTGTGAAAACTGCCGCCCTGCGCCAGATAGACGAGGGAGGGAACAATGGTCTGAGACAGACGCTGCAGGAGAGCCAGCCCCATCAGCGTGAGAATAACCTTTCTCTTATTATCCTTGAGAACGACAAGACAGCTGCTGTAATCCGACAGCACAGAGGTGAGCTTGTCCTTCCAATATTGGCTGCGCTTCACCCAGCCCTTTCTTGCAAGCCAGCCTATGATTCGGTCGCCGGTGCGGTGGATCATATCTGTTTTCTTCAGGAGAAAGATAAACAGGACGGCGAGCCCTGTCACCGTAAGATACCCCAGAACAACCAGGAATCTGGCCAAAAGGGACAGGGAAAGAAAGGTTCCGGGAGCAAGAAAAACAGTCAGGAAGCCGATGATCAGGGTGGCGAAGGTATGGGCAATCAGATAAAGCGCCAGAATGGCTGTGATAAAGCCCATGGGAATCTTATCTCTGAGCATGAACCAGGCGCATACCGGCTGGCCGCCTGTGGCAGAGGGGGTGATGGCGGCGCAGTAGATATCGGCAGATGCATACAGGATTCCCTGTCCCACAGAGCGCTTGAATCCGCAGTACCGCAGAAGATACCAGATGATGAGTCCCTCAAAGGCAATGTATCCGAACATGCACAGGAACGTCAAAAAGAGCCACCCGGGATGACAGGACAGCAACATGCCTGCAAGATCCGAGAAGCTCAGTTCCTTACTCTGACTCAATACGGCTGCAACGGATAAAAGAGCCAGAAGAAGGGAAATAAAGGTCCATATAATATGCTTGCGATTATTTTTTTCCATAGACGGTAGTGTAGCATTTAAAAAGAAACAAGACAAATGAAGAAATGATTAAGAAAAGTGAAAAGGCCGGTTCTGCGTTACAATCTTGACAGATGGAGGGATGTTGCGGAACATTACAGGTAGAGATGCAGCGGCTGCAGCGAAAATGTGCAGCCTCCGGCTTCAAACAGGAATCTGTCCGCAGCATGTCGGATTCCGATTGAAATCGGCAGAGAGATTGTTTTAAGGGAGAATTGAATGGATCGGAAGCGGATACAGGAGATCAGGAAAACGATGACGAAGAGCAAGTGCGTCATCGACAGGATGACGGGGTGTTTTGTCGGAGAGGATGGCACAGTCATTGCACAGCTGAAGGAGACCTTTCTGGCACTTGCAGAGGAGGAACTGGAGAAATATTGTGAGCTGTTCCGCAAGACGCTCACGGGAAAAATCGGGAAGAATCTGTTCACCATGGAGTTCCCGCTGGCGGAGGAACAGCCCGGGGGCAAACAGGCCATGATGTTCCGTATGCTGCAGTCGGACTTTCAGGATGAGGAGCTGAATGGAGAGTTTTTCAGTCACATACTGGAACATCTGGATCAGGCCGGCCGTCATTTGATTCTGCTGGCGCATGGCGTCTATGATGTGCCTGGGAGAACTTCTGACGGCATTGATATGGAGGATGCGAGTGAGAACGTGTATTCCTTCATGATCTGCTGTATCTGCCCTGTGGTGGAGGTGAAGGAAGGTCTCTGCTATGATGAGGCAACTTTGACGTTTATCAACAAGAAAAGTGATCTTGGTGTTCAGATGCCGGAGCTGGGGTTCCTGTACCCTGCCTTTCATGACCGGGGAGCCGATATTCATTCCATTCTGTACTATGCTAAAAAGGAGGATGAGCGTCATCCGGAACTGATGGACGGACTCATCGGCGGGGATCTTCCCTTTACGGAGACGGTGCAGAAGGAACTGTTCACAGGACTCATGGAGCAGGCA
>CAVAJA010000025.1:0-5424 GCA_963588615.1 Lachnospiraceae bacterium
AGGAAGCTTCTGGTGACGGGAAACGGCCGCTGCAATGTCACAAACCTTCTGCAGCGCTCGGAATGTTATCGGACAGAGGAGCCGGGGGAGCGGGATCGCTTCGGCCTTGGGCGGAAGGAACTGTCGGAGGAAGTGATTGCCTTTCTGAGGGATGAACTGCACGTTCTGTGTCATGACAAAAATGGATATGTCTACCCGCGGACGGATCAGGCCGCTACGATTCAGCGGGCTCTGGCGGCAAGATGCCGAGAACTTGGGATTGTTCTTGCGTGCAGCACAAGAGTCACCGATCTGTCCAGAGAGTATGCAGATTCAAAGAGCATTTACCGGCTGGAGACAGACGGGGGAAAAATGTTTCGTGCCGATGCGGTGATCCTTGCATCCGGGGGGATGATATCGGAACTGTACGGCTGCCGGGGAGATGGCTATCGATTTGCGGAGGCATTCGGACATCGCTGTATTCCGCCAGCCCCGGCCCTGTGTGAATTGAAGGTGCGCAGCGACGGACTGAAAAGGGCTGCGGGAGTTCGCGCACATGGGAAAGTCACGCTTCTTGTCAGCGGACAGGAGCAGGCGTCGTCGGAAGGAGAGCTGCAGCTGAACAAGGACAGCATCAGCGGAATTCCGGTGTTCCAGGTGTCCCGATATGCGGGGCGTGCCTTCGGGAGGGAAGTTACTGCGGTTCTGGATTTTCTGCCGGAGGTAAATTCTTCCGATTGGGAGAGGGAGACAGCAAGACGCCTGCAGGAGCTGAATTTGAAAGAGGCAGGACAGAAAACGCTGCAGGAGCTGTGTCTGGGGCTGATCCCGGATAAGGCAGCCTCCTGGCTCATTACGGATTTGGGCGGAGTGCCGGAGCAGAAGCTGAAGGGACTGCTGGAACGGATCGGAGAGGAGGGCTGCCGGCTGTTTATGACGCAGCTTTTTTGCTCCATGAGAGAGAAAAGCCTGCCGGTCACAGGAACGGCGGGATATGAAAAAGCACAGGTGTCGTCAGGGGGGATCCGTCTGTCCGAGATGACGGACCATCTGGAGTCAAAGTGCGCGCCTGGACTGTTCTGTGCAGGAGAGGTGCTGGATGTAGACGGCATGTGCGGAGGTTATAATCTGACATTTGCACTTCATTCCGGCAGAATCGCCGGAAGAGCTGCAGCGCTGCGCTGCAGCCGGGAATCGTCCCTGACAGAATCCGCCTCCGATCAGACTTGAGGATTATCGATATGCTGGAACTGAATCAGATTAAGCTTCCCTGCGGAAGTGACCCGGGGATGCTGAAAACTAAGCTTTGCAGACTGCTGCACCTTTCTCCGGCAGCGAAGATCGAATACCGCATCGCGCACCACTCCGTGGATGCCAGAAAGAAACCGGTCCTCTATGATGTGTACACGGTTCAATTCCGGATGCGCAAAGAGGAGGAGGACAGAATTCTTGCAAGATGTGGGAAAACCCTTCCGAATCTTCGGAAAACAGAAGAAAGAACGTATCATTTTCCTCTGCCGCCGGAGGATGCACCAAGATTATTGCATCGCCCTGTTGTGATCGGTTTCGGGCCTGCAGGGATCATGTGTGCGCTGAAGCTGGCGGAAGCCGGTTATGCGCCGATCGTTCTGGAGCGCGGTGAGGAAATGGACAGGAGACTCCAGAGCGTGGAACATTTCTGGCAGACCGGAGAGCTGAACCCTTCTTCCAATATTCAGTTCGGCGAGGGAGGTGCCGGAACCTTTTCGGACGGGAAGCTGACCTCGAATGTCAAGGACAAGGAGGGAAGAGTTTCGGAGGTGCTGCGCTGTTTCCTCGATGCGGGCGCCCCGGAGGACATTGCATATGAGCAGCTTCCGCACATCGGAACCGACAGGCTGCGCGGCGTGATTCAGAGCCTTCGGAAGAAAATTCTCCAGCTGGGGGGCGAGATTCGTTTTTCCACCTGCATGACGGAGCTGCTGATCGAGGACGGGCATGTTGCAGGGGTGACGGCAGAGGACGCAGAGGGAAATTCCTTTCAGATTCCGGCGGAGGCTGTGATTCTGGCTCCCGGACACAGTGCAAGAGATACCGTTCGGATGCTCCTTGAAAAGCAAATTCCCATGGAGGCCAAAAATTTTGCCGTGGGATTTCGCGTTTCGCATCCGCAGAGTATGATCAATGAGGCAAGGTACGGAATCACGAACCCGGATGAACTGGAAAGGCTTGGACTTCCTTCTGCAAGCTATAAGCTGACGGCACGTTCTGAGGATGGGCACGGCGTATATTCCTTCTGCATGTGCCCGGGAGGCTACGTGGTAAACGCTTCATCGGAGAAGGGGCGCCTCACGGTGAACGGGATGAGTGATTATGCTCGTGATTCTGCGCGGGCCAACAGTGCCATTGTGATGACCATCGGCCCCAAAGATTATGGCACATCGTCTGTTCTGGATGGTATGATCTTTCAGGAGGAGCTGGAAGAAAGGGCGTATCAGCTTGCAGACGGGAAAATTCCGGTGGAGTCTTACGCGGCATTCCGAAAATTCAGTGAGACGAACGGGGCTTGTGATACGGGAGAATGTCGGGATGCGGCAGTTCTGTCTTCTGAGGAACTGTGCATCAAGGGAAGTTCGGCAAAGGCAGACCTGCATTCTCTGCTGCCGCAGCAGCTGAACACTGCATTTCTGGAAGGAATGCAGCAGTTCGGAAAGCAGATCAGGGGCTTTGACGGCAAGGATTGCTATGTCATCGGCCTTGAGTCCCGAACCAGCTCGCCGGTTCGGATTCTGAGAAGTGAGCATGGAGAAGCTGCGATCCGCGGACTGTATCCATGCGGAGAAGGAGCCGGCTATGCCGGCGGCATCATGTCCGCCGCGGTTGACGGCATACGAACAGCGGAACAGGTTGCCGGGCAGCATCGTCCGGCGTGCAGGACAGCCTTGGGAGAAAATTGATATGCATTTTTGTCAGTCAATGTTTATGGAAAAGGATCTTATGAATGCGAACCTGCAGTATCGGCGGGAACTTCAGAACCGAAAGAGAATTGTTGTCAAGATCGGCTCTTCCTCGTTGATTCATCCGGAAACAGGGCGGATGGATTATCGGCGGATTGATCACCTGGCCAGAGAGCTGACAAATCTGAAAAATCAGGGCAAAGAAGTGATTCTGGTTTCATCCGGAGCAACTGCGGTAGGGCGAGAGGCTGTCGGGAGAACCGAAAACGGATCTTTGCAGGAGAACAGCAGAATGAGCCGCAAGCAGGCCTGTGCCTCCATCGGTCAGGCCCGGCTGATCATGATTTACCAGCGCTTTTTTGAGGACTACAATCAGCTGATCAGCCAGGTGCTGATGACGAAGACCACGGTTGTGAATGCCACCAGCAAGGAAAATTTGGAAGGCACCATGGAAGAACTGCTGTCGATGGGAGTGATTCCGATTGTCAATGAAAATGATGTGGTGGCCACACTGGAATATAAGCTGGGAGACAATGATTCTCTTTCGGCCATCGTGGCATCGATTCTGAAAGCGGATCTGCTCATCCTGCTTTCGGATGTCAACGGTTTGTATACGGACGACCCAAGGAGCAATCGGAATGCCTCCTTTATCCCGTTCGTGCCGCTGCTGACGGATGAAATCATGCAGATGGGAAAGGAAACGACAGGAAGCGGAGTCGGCACCGGCGGAATGAATACAAAGCTCCATGCGGCTAAAATGGCAACGGCATCCGGCTGCGATATGGTCATTGTCAATACCAGGGACGGAGTTGGGGTGATCTCGGATGTGATCGACGGCGTCAATGTAGGGACGCTGTTCTGTGCAAAGGAGGACCCCTCCTTTGATTTGATCGAATATGTGGAGGAAACTTATTGATGATAACAAGCCAGATGGAGTTTGATAAGGAAAAGGAAGCACTTCGAACCAGAATGAAGGAGGTTCGGGCGGCGATCCCTGCAGATGTCCGTGAGGATGAGAATAAGGCAATTACGAACATTCTGCTGAACACTTCTTTGTATGAGACAGCAGCCTTTATTCTCACCTATGTGTCCTGCGGTACAGAGGTGGATACGACGGCATTCATTCGGCAGGCCATTCGGGACGGGAAAAAGGTATACGTTCCGAAGGTTCTTGGCAATCACACTATGGATTTCTTTTTATGTGAGGACCTGGGGAGGCTTCGCCGCAACAAGCTGGGAATTTTGGAGCCGGAGGCAGATCCGGAAATCCTGTTTCCATATAATACGCATATTTCGCTGGACTCGGCAGAAAACTGCATGATTCTGGTCCCGGGTCTTGCCTTTGACAGCAAGCTTGGACGCATTGGCTTCGGCGGAGGGTATTATGATCGATATCTTGCGCATTTCTGCAAGAAAATGTCAATCGGAATGGCATTCAATGAACAGATCATTGAAGAGGTTCCCATGGGGCAGGAGGATGTCCCCGTGGATCTGGTCGTGACACCGGAAAGGGCATATTTTTAATCATGCGGGAATTGACACAGACAAAATACGAAGCACTGCGATCCATTTTGAGACAGATGGGAAGCACTGCAGTCGCCTTTTCCGGCGGCGTGGATTCCACATTGCTTTTGGCTGCGGCGCGAGAGGTTCTGGGAGAGAAGGCAATTGCCTTCACGGCTGCGTCGGAAACCTTTCCCTCCAGAGAGGCAAAGGAGGCGTCTGCTTTCTGCAAAGAGCATGGAATCACGCAGATTGTCTTTGAATCCCATGAACTGGATGTTCCGGGCTATCGGGAGAATCCGGTGAACCGGTGTTATCTGTGCAAGCGTGCACTGTTCGGCAGAATGC
Organism: Lachnospiraceae bacterium; assembly: GCA_963588615.1. Taxonomy (GTDB): domain Bacteria; phylum Bacillota; class Clostridia; order Lachnospirales; family Lachnospiraceae; genus CAG-791. Next base: position 4,767 of record CAVAJA010000025.1, read on the forward strand.
TGGAGCTGGCTGCGGAGCATCAGCTTTGCTTTGTTGCAGAGGGCTCCAATACGGATGACATCGGAGATTATCGGCCGGGGATGATTGCTATCCGTGAGCTGGGAATCCGGTCGCCTCTTCGGGAGGCAGGGCTGAACAAGGAGGAGATTCGCGAGATTTCCAGAGAGCTGGGGCTTCCCACCTGGCGCAAGCAGTCGTATGCCTGTCTGGCATCCCGCTTCGTATACGGGGAAACCATTTCGGAAGAGAAGCTCCGAATGGTGGATCAGGCAGAGGAGCTGCTGCTGGAGATGGGGTTTCATCAGCTGCGGGTTCGAATCCATGACAATCTGGCAAGGATTGAGGTTGCGCCGGAGGAATTTCCAAGACTTCTGGAACATCGGGAGGAGATCTATGCGGCATTTCGATCCTATGGTTTCTCCTACGCTGCGATGGATCTTATGGGATATCGCACCGGGAGCATGAACGAGACCCTTGACCCGAAGATGCTGCAAAGAACCAAAGAGACGGCTGCGGAGCAAACGAAATGACAACACGGGAAATTTTGGAAAAGGTACGAAACGGAACGGTGTCGCCGGAAGATGCAGAACTTTTTTTTCAGGAAAAGCCGTACGAAGAGTTAGGATATGCTAAGCTTGACTTGCACAGAGCTGTCCGT
>CAVAJA010000026.1:0-3532 GCA_963588615.1 Lachnospiraceae bacterium
GAAATCATCCGTTGCCGGGAGGATGGCTCTGGCGGAGACGAAAGGTCTTCTTCGAAGAGAGCAGCCGTTTGTTCTGGGAATTCCGGCCGATCGCCTGAATTCGGGATTTCCCGGGGAGGAGACCATCCTGATTCAGGGAATCATCGATGCCTTCTTCATTGAAGGAGAGGATGAGGACAGGCACATTGTTGTAGTGGATTATAAGACAGATCATGTCAAGACAGACAAGGAGCTGGCAGACCGCTATGGGCTGCAGCTTGCAGAATATGCAGAGGCGCTGGAAAAAATGCTGCAGCTGCCGGTATCCGAGAAAATTCTGTATTCCTTTGGTCTGCAAAGAGAGATCCGGGTATAGCAGGGCGCAGGAGCGGAAAAATGGAAGAACAAGATAGATTGATCAAACGAGTCAATGAACTGTCCCAGAGAGCTTTTCAGAATAATTATGTCACGCACACGCAGTTTCTTACGGCAGGGGAACAATCTGATCTGCTGGAGGCTGCGGGAAACCATTCTGCAGCAGATGCACAGGACGGATGGATTGCGGGCACCTGGAAAGGGTGCCGCTGGGTCCTCTACGGCGGTTTTCCGGAGGCGGATCGAAGGGTGATGTGTTTTCTCCCGGACTATCTGGACCCGGACAGCTTTGCCGTACAGGAGGAGACTGAGCCGGAGGTCATCGTCTGCCTGCATGCAAGGCCAGTGAACAAACGCTTTGCGGAGGAACTGACGCACCGCGATTACCTGGGAGCTTTGATGAACCTTGGATTGGAACGGGAACGAATCGGCGACATAAGGGCGGAAGGGGGAGAAGCCTTTTTCTGCGTCATCAAGGAAAATGCGGAGATGATCTGCAGGGAACTGCTGCGTGTGAGACACACCAGCATTGTGTGTGTGAAAACAGCAATATCTTCCTGCAGCATTCAGCAGGAATTTGAAGAAAGAGAAGGCTCGGTATCTTCGGAAAGACTGGATGCAATCCTTGCCATGGTTTATCATTTATCCAGAGGGAAGGCACAGGAGCTGGTGGAGCAGGAACTGGTTTTCGTGGACGGGAGAACCGCCTTCAGCGGTGGATATGATCTGAAGCCGGGAAGCCGTATTTCCGTGCGCGGTTACGGAAAATTCCAGTATCTTGGAATCGGAAATCAGACCAAAAAGGGGCGGTTTTATGCCAGGGTGAAGCTGTGGAAATGACCGCGGGCGCCTGATTCATATTGAAATTGACAGGTGCTGAACACAATGCTTTTGAACGGAGCGTACGAAAAACGCCAGAAAGGGACAATGATGGGACTGTATCAGGAGCTTGGAATACAGGACATGATGTCGGATGCTGAATTGGCTACCTACCTTGCGGCGATTCGGAGAGAGTGGAACGGGAAACGATTCGGCGGCAATCCCATGGAGAAACAGCAGGCCGAGAAAAAACTTCGCCAGATCGATGTCCTTTCAAGCGCCGAGGCGAGAGTCGGAAATTTTCAGAGACCGGCGCTTGTGATGAAGACCCTGTGTGCGGCGATGGATCGTGAGTATTCCGATTACAGAGGCCTGGAGGAGGGAATTGTGCGAAGCTGTGCACAGGGCGTCTTCCGGGGGGAGTTCCGATCTGTTCTGGTCTATCTTTCTAAAATTGGTGAGAAGGATCTGGCGGAGGAATGGGTTCGGACGCTGGAGGAGTTTCATTATCCCTTTGATCAACCGAAAAGACGTACACAGGAGGGTGCGGCAGCTCGTCAGGAGACTCAGGAGAAACCGCTCAGGAAGAAATCATCCCGCAAAACAGCGCGCCGCAGATCATCCGGAAGAAAATCATCCGGTAAAAAAGGAGCCGCTGCCGGAAGTCCGGCAGGCACAGTGGTTGAAGCAGCGGAGGAATTCTTTTACCGAATTTCGAGAAACGCAAAACGAAGCTTTCGCAGCATGAAAAGAGGGAAGGTCCCGGTTGGATTTATCGCGGCAGCTGCTGCATGTGTTATTGGAATTATTCTGTTGATCGGAACGGTCAATCACATTTCAACAACCAAGAAGGCAGAAGCTGAGGCAAAAGCTGCGGCAGAGGCTGCGGAGGCCGCAGAGCAGGAGGAGCAGGCCAAGGCGAGGAAGGCGCAGGAAGAGCTTCTTTCCGGTCTGCAGGGAATGGAAAATTATACACTGTCTGTGAATGAGAATGCTGCAGTGTCTTATCAGCGGGCAGAGCCGGCTTCGTGCACCGCATCGTCTGAACTGGTGGGGACCAGCGGAACCGTGTACGGAACGGCAAACCTGTCAGATGAGAATCTGGAAACATCCTGGCAGGAGGGAGAAGAAGGAGATGGAATCGGCGTAACGATTACCTCTGTTTTTTCATCCAGAACGAATATAAAGGCCATTGCATTCTATAACGGCAATCAGATTTCTCAGGAGAGATTGGAAGCGAACAATCGCCTGGCTGAGATTACGATCACGGTGAGCTGCGAAGGAGAGACATATTCTAAACAGTACACTTTGCAGGATACACTTGGGGAGCAGGATCTTGTTTTTGACTCGCCGGTTCCGACTGAGTCATTGACTATTCGGGTCGATAGCGTTTACGAAGGAAGCATCTATCAGGACACCGTTCTGACAGGACTGTATTTCTATTCAGGAAGCTGAGGAGAGGACGGAACTTGAACAAACTTCCGGAAAGAGTATAATCCAACAGGATGCAGATGGATTGGACTCAAAGGATAAGGTTGTACATCAGATGATTCAGATTCTCAGACAGGAATGCAGGGAACATCCGTACCGGTTCTCGATTGTTTTCTTCATTATTTATGCATGCGGCTTTTTCGGAATAGAGGCATTGGATCTGCCGGTGATCTGGCATATTTCGTGTCCGCTGGATTCCCTGATTCCATTTGTGAAATATGCAATTATTCCTTACTGCACATGGTTTTTATGGCTTCTTGTCGGCACACTGCATTTGACGATAAAGGAGGATGGGGAGACCAGGTGGCGCGTGATGGCACCGATGTATTCGGGACTTCTTCTGATTCTCCTGTTCTGTCTTCTGGTTCCGAACGGCATTGAGCTTCGGCCGGAAGAAATTCCGGGAAATGACATTTTCGCGGTTTTGGTGCGAATGATTGAGGGGGCAGATAACCCCAATAATGTGTGCCCCAGTATGCATGTGTATTCGACGATTTTCCTGGACCTGGGAGTGCAGCGATCGAAAAATCTGAAGACTCCGATTCTGAAGCCGGCTGCAAGAATTCTGGATATCCTGATCTGTGCGTCCACGATGTTCCTGAAACAGCACAGTATTGTGGATGTTGCGGCGGCATTTCTGTTTGCTGTTCTGATGGATCGCGCGGCAGAGCGTCTGATCGGGCATCAGGAGGTGAAAGAGGCTGCTCATTCCGGAATCTGATCGGGATGGGATGTCTGTGAAAGGAAGCAGCGGCATTTCGGTGCGCGGGATCCTGTGCGAAGAATCCTGACGCGGCCGGGAGATTCTCTCCGTCGGAGGATCCGGCGGTTTTTTTATATGAAAAGTTCTGCCCGGAGTCGACGGGGA
>CAVAJA010000027.1:0-2086 GCA_963588615.1 Lachnospiraceae bacterium
GGTGAATCGCAGGCTGTCTGCGCGCATTGCCAGGGAAGAACTGGAGAAGCTTCTGCCGGCAGATGAGCTGGACAAGCCAGCAGCAGAACTTTCCGGAGGGATGCGGCGAAGGGTCTGTATCGTAAGAGCCTGTGTGGTTCCATCGGATGTCATTGTGATGGATGAGCCTTTTACAGGGTTGGATGATGAGAACAGGAGACGCTGCATTGAGTACATTCGCAGCATACAGGGCTCTACTCCGTTGATTTTAACGGCACATTCTCTGGAAGGTCTGGAGTTCTGCAAGAACATCCCGATTCGAAACGGAAGCAGTGGAAGTGTATCATAGGATTATCCATTAGGAGGCAGTATGGTTACAGGCGACAAGGCATTTATCAGTTATAAGCACAAGGTCATGGAAGAAGTCGCTCGTCTTGCATGGGAGGGCAATCTGGATGACGAGCACAAGGAGGAGCTGGTTTATAAATTGATTCCGGGTCCGAAACCAACATATCGATGCTGCATCTACAAGGAGAGAGAGATTACAAGGCAGAGAATCCGGCTTTCCTGTGCACAGAACACGATGTGTAATCCGGATTCGCACAATGTAGTGCAGGTTATCAAGCCGGCCTGTGATGAGTGTCCGCTGTCTTCTTATTCCGTTACGGATAACTGCAGGCTCTGCCTTGGAAAGGCATGTGAGAGTTCTTGTAAATTCGGGGCAATCACGATCGGAGAATTCCGTTCTCATATTGACCGCAATAAGTGTCGGGAGTGCGGGATGTGTGCACAGGCCTGTCCCTACGGTGCGATTGTGCACCTGGTTCGCCCCTGCAAAAGAGCCTGTCCCGTGGGAGCCATCACTTTCGATGAATATGGTTTCTGTGAAATCGATGAGTCGAAGTGCATCAATTGCGGACACTGCATCCACAGTTGTCCGTTCGGAGCAATCGGATCCAAAACTTATCTGGCGAAAGTGATCGAGCACATCGTGAAGGGAGATGAAGTGTATGCGATGTGTGCGCCGGCTACGGAGGGTCAGTTTGGAGAGGAAATCTCCATGGCAGCGATTCGGAAGATACTCAAGGAAATCGGCTTCACGGACATGGTGGAGGTAGGACTTGGCGGCGACATGACGGCAGCATATGAGGCTGCAGAATGGAGCGAGGCGCTTAAGGAAGGAAAAAAGATGACGACATCCTGCTGTCCGGCCTTCATCAACATGATGAAGAAGCATTTCCCGGAGCAGTTTGCGGAAAATATGTCCAGCACAGTATCTCCGATGTGTGCCGTTTCGAGAATGCTGAAGGCAGAACATCCCGGATGCATCACCGTGTTCATTGGTCCCTGCATTGCCAAAAAGAGCGAGGCAGAGGATAAGAGCGTGCCGGATAATGCAGACTACGTAATGACCTATGGAGAACTGAGAGCACTTCTTCGTTCGAAAGATGTGAAGGCAGAACCGGTGGAGGAGAGCTATCAGGAATCGTCCATTTATGGCAAGCGTTTTGCAACCAGCGGCGGTGTGGCAGCTGCAGTTATTGAGGTGATGAAGGAACGCGGCGAGGATGTTTCGAAGATCAAGCTCAAGCAGGTCGCGGGAGGTCAGGACTGCAGGACTGCACTGACTTTGCTCAAGGCCGGAAGACTTTCGGAAGACTTTGTTGAGGGAATGGTTTGTCCCGGGGGCTGTGTGGGAGGTCCTTCCCGTCATAAGACGGAGATGGAAATTAAGAAAGCGAGAACCAGTCTCCTTGCCAAGGCGGACGGCAGAAAGGTTCTGGAGAATATCAAGAATTACCCGATGGATTTGTTCAGCATGCATCGGGATGGTCACATGGACGTGTCAGAATAGACAAAAACGGAATATATTTTTCTATTTGTTCTTCGCGATCATTTCATCTTACAATGAAATCCGGCAGCAGACTGTGCTGCCGGATTTTTCTGTAAATTCACATCATGCAGCGATTCGGCACATGTCGATTTTCAGTGTGAATCGTTGTTCCGGCTTTTTCATTTATTCCGTTCAGAAGCCAATACTCAGATGCAGAGATTCAAAACGTATTGCAGAAATGGACTCGGCGGCAGGGGCATGATTCGTACATGC